>NZ_JAMYVK010000025.1:0-95952 GCF_040323975.1 Mesorhizobium sp. M0019
CTCGTATGCCGGCTACGACCCTGTTTTCCTGTCCATCGCCCGCTCGGCGATCGGCGGCCTGTGTGTTTTCGGCTGGTGCCGCTGGCGCGGCATTGCGCTGTTCACGCCCGACAAAACCCTCGTCGCTGGCATTCTGGCGGGTGCGCTTTTTGGTCTCGAGTTCCTGTTTCTCTACGTCGGACTCGAGCACACGACGGTTGTGCGCAATACCTTGCTGGTCAACACCATGCCGTTCTGGATGCTGGTTGGCGGTCATTTCCTGCTGGGCGAAAGCATCACGGCAGGCAAGCTCGTTGGTCTTCTGCTCGCTTTCGCCGGACTGATCGCGGTGTTTTCCGATAAACTGAGCGCCAATGGCGGCGCAACATTGGGCGGCGATTTGCTCAGTCTCGGTGCCGGCATCCTGTGGGCCGTGACCAATATCGTCATCAAGCGGTCGAAGCTGGTGACGGCCAGCGCCGAAAAGCTGCTGCTCTATCAGCTGGCCGGGGCCGCCGTCGTCGGCATTTTGGTGATGCCTTTTGCCGGGCCGCCCGTCCGCAACTTTACCGTCTTGCCAACCTTGGCTCTGCTGTTCCAGGCCGTCTACATCGTCGCCTTCACCTATGTGCTGTGGTTCTGGTTGCTGCGGCGCTACCCTGCATCTGGACTGTCGAGCTTCACCTTCCTGTCGCCGGTCATCGGCGTGCTCTGCGGCGCCGTGTTCTTGAACGAGCCGTTGACGGTGCGTATCTTCCTGGCACTCGGCCTCATCGCCGCCGGTCTTATCATCGTCAACCGGCCGGCCCGAAAACAAAGCCCCGGATAAGCATGCGCGATATATTGAACGACCTCGAAGCTGGAAAGCAGCTCTCTGATCCGGACCCGGTGCGTCGCGCCCAGATCCAGATGAAGACGCCGCTGCCGAAGCACTTCTACAAGACCGTCGCGGTAGCACCGGTCGAAGACGGTTTTGCCGTCCATCTCGATGGCAAGCCCGTCCGCACGCCGGCCAAGGCGCTGCTGGCGCTGCCGACCGAAAAGGCGGCTGCTCTCGTCGCCGAGGAATTCGCCGCACAGAGCGAAACAATCAACCTGGTGACGATGCCGGTGATGCGTCTGGTCAATACGGCAATCGATGGCGTCGCCAGTGATCCCCAGGCCGTGCTGGAGGACATCCTGCGCTTTGCCTCGTCCGATCTGCTCTGCTACCGCGCCGATGCGCCCCAAGGACTCGTCGACCGGCAGAACGAGCATTGGGATCCGGTCATCGACTGGGTGCGCAGCGCGCTCGGCGCCCGGTTCCATCTTGCCGAAGGCGTGATCCATGTCGAACAGCCGCGCGAGACCATCGCGCTGCTTGGCCAGCATCTTGCCCAGCGTGCCGATCCGCTGCGCCTTGCCGCCATCCACGTCATGACGTCGCTGACCGGATCGGCGCTGCTGGCGCTGGCCGTCGACTTCGGCGAGCTCGACGGCGAAGCGGCCTGGGCTGCCGGTCATGTCGACGAGGACTGGCAGGCCGAGCAATGGGGCCATGATGCCGAGGCCGTCGCGCACCGCGCGGCCCGCAAGCGCGACATGATGGCGGCAGTCAGCCTGCTCGAAGCTCTCAAAGGCTGACCGCACCGTCGTTTCTATTTCGCACTGCACATTAGACCAAAGTCATAATCCCAAAGGCGGTCTGCCTCTGGGCACTGCTTTCTGTCATTTTTTGCACCGATGGCTGCACTGAGTCTGCGTTGCGAGGAAACGCGGACGATGACGCGCAGCATCGAGGACTGACGGAATCACACGGGAGGATACACTCATGGCAATGGCATCGACCGCCGGCAAAACAAGCCGCGGCATGACGCGCGAGGAGAAGAAGGTCATCTTCGCTTCCTCGCTCGGCACCGTTTTTGAATGGTACGATTTTTATCTCTACGGCTCGCTGGCAGTATTCATTGGTTCGACTTTTTTCAGTCCAACCATTCCGGAAGCGACGCGCAATATTTTCGCGCTGCTGGCGTTTGCCGCTGGCTTCCTCGTGCGCCCGTTCGGCGCATTGCTGTTCGGCCGCATCGGCGACCTTGTCGGCCGTAAATATACTTTCCTTGTCACCATGACGATCATGGGCCTGTCGACCTTCCTGGTCGGCTTGCTGCCTGGCTATGCGACTTTGGGCATCGCCGCTCCCGTGATCCTGATCATCTTGCGCATGTTGCAGGGCCTGGCGCTCGGCGGCGAGTATGGCGGTGCCGCCACCTATGTCGCCGAGCATGCACCCGACGATCGCCGCGGCTACTACACGTCGTGGATACAGACGACGGCAACGCTCGGCCTGTTCCTGTCGCTGATCGTCATCCTGATCGTCCAGGGGTCGATGACCAAGGAAACCTACGCCGCCTGGGGCTGGCGCATTCCGTTCATCGTTTCCTTCCTCCTCCTCGGCATTTCGATCTGGATCCGGCTGTCGCTTTCTGAATCGCCGACCTTCCAGCGCATGAAGGACGAAGGCAAAGGCTCCAAGGCGCCGCTGTCAGAAGCCTTCGGTCAGTGGAAGAACGCCAAGATCGCGCTGCTGGCGCTGCTCGGCCTCACAGCCGGTCAGGCCGTAGTTTGGTACAATGGCCAGTTCTACGCGCTGTTCTTCTTGCAGAACGTGCTCAAGGTCGATCCGCAATCGGTCAACATCATGATCGCGATTGCTCTGGCTGTTGGCTCGATCTTCTTCGTCGTGTTCGGCTGGCTCTCCGACAAGATCGGCCGCAAGCCGATTATCATGGCCGGCCTTGCACTGGCGATCGTCTGCACCTTCCCGTTGTTCAAGGCGCTGACCTGGGCAGCCAACCCGGCGCTCGCCACCGCGCAGCAGAACACCCGTGCGACGGTGACCGCGGCACCGGGAGACTGCAAGTTCCAGTTCAACCCGGTGGGCACGGCGAAGTTCACCACGTCCTGCGATATCGCCACCTCGTTTCTGACCAAGAACTCGGTGCCTTATGACGTAGTGGCCACGGCAGCGCCCGGCACTGCTGCGTCGGTCAAAATCGGCAACGAGACGGTTGAGTCGTATGACGCCACCGCAGCCGGCGATCAAGCCAAGGCCAAGGACGCTGTTTTCGCCAAGGCGGTAAACACGGCGCTTCAGGACGGCGGCTATCCGCTGAAACGGGCAGCGGCGAAGGTGCCGGATCAGAAGCTCGAAGCCTTCATCGCGGCCAATCCCGAACTGAAGCTCGATGCGGCCGCGATCCGCGCCGGCGAGAAGGCCATGGTTCCGGCCGACCAGGCGATCAAGGACAAGCTGCTGACTGCCGATGAGGCTGCGGGAGCTCCCGAGGTCACCGTCTACACCGTACCAGGCGGCGGTCCCTTTGCCATGTTCGCCGACCCGGCGGCGGTCAACTGGCCGATGACGATCGGCATCCTGCTCATCCTCGTGATCTTCGTCACGATGGTCTACGGGCCGATTGCCGCGATCCTGGTCGAGATGTTCCCGACCCGCATCCGCTACACCGGCATGTCGCTGCCCTACCATATCGGCAACGGCTGGTTCGGCGGGCTGCTGCCGGCGACGGTGTTCGCGCTCAGCGCCTACAAGGGCGATATCTACTACGGCCTCTGGTATCCGGTCGCCGTTGCAGCGATGTCGCTGATCATCGGCATGATCTTCGTCAGGGATACCCTCGGAACAGACCTGCACACCAAGCAGTAGCCGGCCTGTCCCGGTTCAAAGCAAAGCCCGGCGCGAGCGATCGCGCCGGGCTTTTTCAATTTATCGAGTGCAGGGCTTAGCTCTTCCGATCCTGTTTCGCTTCCTCGATCGCTGCCTCATGATACCAGGCACTTCCGAAATCCGTTCGGTTGCGTAAAGAAGCAAGTTCTGCCGCGAACTTAGCCTTTCCGCTTAAATTTGAGGCAGAAGCGCGCGCTGCCACCGGGAACATCAGGATTTTGGCCGACTGACGAGTGGAAGTGATTTCCATTGTCGGTTTCCTTTCTTCGACAGAACCTTGCCGATTCAACCTTTCCCCAACATAGGTTCAGCAACGGAAATAGGCAACATGATTACGAAAAGATCAGTACTTGCACATTATTTGTGCAAAATGTGCTTGTGGATGATCCGAACGCAGCATGACGGCGGACCAGCGATTTTGGGCGGATACAACCTCACTTTTGCCGCATCCATCGCCGGCGAGAATGGCACACGAATTGCATTTTAGTAATCCGGCAGGTCGGCTGCTGGATAGGCCGGCTCGCCCCGGCGCCATCCAGGGTTCGGTGATCAAGCAACGAGAGGCTAGAATGACGAAATACAAGCTCGAGTACATTTGGCTCGATGGATACACGCCGGTTCCCAATCTTCGCGGAAAGACGCAGGTCAAGGACTATGCCGAGTTTCCGACGCTCGACCAGCTTCCGCTGTGGGGCTTCGACGGTTCTTCGACCATGCAGGCCGAGGGCCACAGCTCCGATTGCGTTCTGAAGCCGGTCGCCGTTTATCCGGATCCCGCCCGCACCAATGGCGCGCTCGTCATGTGCGAGGTCATGATGCCCGATGGCGTGACGCCGCATGCCTCCAATAAGCGCGCCACCATCCTCGACGACGAGGGCGCCTGGTTCGGCTTCGAGCAGGAGTATTTCTTCTACAAGGACGGCCGCCCGCTCGGCTTTCCCGAGAGTGGCTATCCGGCGCCGCAAGGCCCGTACTACACCGGTGTCGGCTACAGCAATGTCGGCTCCGTCGCTAGGCAGATCGTCGAGGAGCATCTCGACCTTTGCCTTGCCGCCGGCATCAACCATGAAGGCATCAACGCCGAAGTGGCCAAAGGCCAGTGGGAATTCCAGATCTTCGGCAAAGGCTCCAAGAAGGCCGCCGACCAGATGTGGATGGCACGCTATTTGATGCAGCGCCTGACCGAGAAATACGGCATCGACATCGAATATCACTGCAAGCCGCTCGGCGACACCGACTGGAACGGCTCCGGCATGCATGCCAACTTCTCGACAGCCTATATGCGCGAAGTCGGCGGCAAGGCGTATTTCGAAGCGCTGATGGCGGCCTTCGACAAAAACCTGCTGGATCACATCGCCGTCTATGGGCCGGACAACGACAAGCGTTTGACCGGCAAGCACGAGACGGCGCCGTGGAACAGGTTCAGCTACGGCATCGCCGACCGCGGCGCCTCGATCCGCGTGCCGCATTCTTTTATCAATAACGGCTACAAGGGCTATCTCGAGGATCGCCGGCCGAACTCGCAGGGCGACCCCTACCAGATCGCCTCGCAGATATTGAAGACGATCGCCTCCGTCCCGACCAGCGCCGAGGTTTCGGCCGCGGCTTGAGCATTCGTCATGGCGTGGACCTCAGGTCTGCGCCGTGACTTTCTCTCCAATCGCATCACAATAAAAAACCCCGGCGTCTCTGCCGGGGTTTTTTCTATTGGCTGCAACGATCCGGATCACACCGAATAGTACATATCGTATTCGACCGGATGCGGCGTCATTTCGAAGCGCATCACCTCGGCCATCTTAAGCTCGATGTAGCTGTCGATCTGGTCGTCGTCGAAGACGCCGCCGGCCTTAAGGAAGCCGCGGTCCTTGTCGAGGCTCTGCAAAGCCTCGCGCAGCGAGCCGCAGACGGTCGGGATTTTCTTCAATTCCTTCGGCGGCAGATCGTAGAGATCCTTGTCCATCGGCTGTCCCGGGTGGATCTTGTTCTTGATGCCGTCGAGGCCGGCCATCAGCATGGCGGCGAAGGCGAGATAGGGGTTGGCGCCCGGATCGGGGAAGCGGACCTCGACGCGCTTGGATTTCGGCGACGAGCCGAACGGAATGCGGCACGAGGCCGAGCGGTTGCGTGCCGAATAGGCGAGCAGCACCGGCGCTTCATAGCCCGGCACCAGGCGCTTGTAGGAGTTGGTCAGCGGGTTGGTGAAGGCGTTGATCGCCTTCGCATGCTTGATGATGCCACCGATGTAGAACAGGCAGCTCTCAGACAGGCCGGCATATTCGTTGCCGGCGAAAGTCGGCTTGCCTTCCTTCCAGATCGACTGGTGGACATGCATGCCCGAGCCATTGTCGCCGAACACCGGCTTCGGCATGAAGGTGGCCGTCTTGCCATACGCATTGGCGACCTGGTGCACGACATATTTGTAGATCAGCATCTTGTCGGCGTTGCGGACCAGCGTGTCGAACTTGATGCCGAGCTCGTGCTGGGCGGCGGCCACTTCGTGATGGTGCTTTTCAACGCGCACGCCCATTTCGGCGAGCACGGTGAGCATTTCCGAGCGCATGTCCTGTGCCGAATCGATCGGCGGCACCGGGAAATAGCCGCCCTTGATGCGCGGCCGGTGACCGAGATTGCCGGTCTCGTAGTCGGTGTCGTCATTGGACGGCAGTTCGGTGGAATCCAGCCTGAAGCCGGTGTTGTAGGGATCGGCTTTGTACTTGACGTCGTCGAACACGAAGAACTCGGCTTCAGGACCGACGAAGATCTGGTCGCCGATGCCTTCGGCCTTCATGTAGGCCTCGGCTTTTTTAGCGGTGCCGCGCGGGTCGCGATTGTAGGATTCCCCGGAGATCGGATCGAGGATGTCGCACAGGATGACCATGGTCGACTGCGCGAAGAACGGGTCCATATGCACCGTATCGGAATCCGGCATCAGCACCATGTCGGACTCGTTGATCGCCTTCCAGCCTGCGATCGAGGAACCATCGAACATGACGCCATCGGCAAACATGTCTTCCTCGACCTCGACGACATCCATCGTAACGTGCTGCAGTTTGCCCTTCGGATCGGTGAAGCGCAGATCGACGAACTTAACGTCGTTGTCCTTGATCTGCTTCATGATGTCTTTGGCTGTCGTCATGTCCCTGCTTCCCTATGTGATGACGTTTTGAACATGGCCTTTTAACGGGAAAATTCAGACGGCGTCCATGCCGGTTTCGCCGGTGCGAATGCGCACCACTTCCTCGATATTGGAGACGAAGATCTTACCGTCGCCGATGCGGCCGGTCTGGGCCGCCTTGCGGATGGCTTCGATCGCGGCTTCGACCGCATCGTCGCCGAGCACGACCTCGATTTTCACCTTCGGCAGGAAGTCGACGACATATTCGGCGCCGCGATAAAGCTCGGTATGGCCCTTCTGGCGGCCAAACCCTTTGGCCTCGGTAACGGTGATACCTTGCAGGCCGGCCTCCTGAAGCGCTTCCTTCACTTCGTCTAGCTTGAACGGCTTGATGATCGCTTCGATCTTTTTCATGTAAAAAGTGGCCTCCACTGCCAAAAAAGACGGGTTGTGAGCCCCGCTTGCGCCTCAATCAAGCACGAACTGTGCCAATTGATGGGGCGCCGAACGGCCTCACATGATTTGGATACCATGCCACGCGGGAATGTACATTCGCGTCATTCGCAGCGTTGGATGCGCCATGAATGCCGCGAGCCTACACACCGCCGGTCCTGCCGTCCGCACAAAAATTGGGCAGATCGGGTATTTCATGGGCAGCTGCGCGCCGTCGTCCCGAACGATGTACGCCGCCAAATTGCTTGGGGACCTTCGTTGTTTGCGTCGGATCAAAAACTGGACAATGCTTGGGGATGTGCATGTCGCCCGCATGAGCAATGAACTTCTGTCTCCGTCCGACATGGCCGAGGCCGACCGGCTGGCGATTGCCGCTGGTCCATTCGACGGCATCGGCCTGATGCGCAATGCCGGTGCTGCGGTTGCTGCCGTAGTACTCAAGCGCTACCCGAACGCAACGCGCGTCCACGTGCTTTGCGGCCCCGGCAACAATGGCGGCGACGGCTATGTCGTGGCGCGCATCCTTCGGGAGAGCGCCGTCGACGTTTCGGTATGGGCGTCCGGATCGCCTAAAGGAGGCAGCGATGCAGCAGTCGCTGCCTCGGAGTGTCCGGTTGAAGCTCGGCCGCTGTCGGATTTCGTTGCCGAGACGGGCTCGATCGTGGTCGATGCGCTTTACGGGGCGGGGCTGTCCAAGCCGCTTTCCGGCGACCCCGCCAAGGCGATCGACAATGTGGCGGAGTTGAATTTGCCGGTCGTCGCGGTCGACCTGCCGTCGGGCGTCTCTGGTGAGAGCGGCAATGTCCTCGGTCAGGCTTTCCGCGTCCGAATCACCGTGACCTTTGCGCGAAAAAAGCCAGGCCATCTTTTGTTGCCGGGGCGCGAGCTGTGCGGCGAAATCATGCTCGCTGATATCGGCATAAGCGACAGTGTTGTAGCGCAGCTTGAACCACGAACATTCGAGAACATTCCGGCGCTCTGGCTTGGCCGCTTTCCGGTTCCGGCCGTCGACACCCATAAGTATAAACGCGGCCATGTCGGCGTCTTTTCCGGCGGGCCGTCGGCGACGGGTGCTGCGCGGCTGTCGGCGCTTGCCGCGGCAAGGAGCGGGGCAGGGGCCGTCACCATGTTGTCGCCGGCGAACGCCATCCATGTGAACGCGGCGCATCTGACCTCGATCATGCTGCGCAAGGTAGACACTGTCGCGGATGTGGACGAATTCGTCGGCAGCCGCCGGCCATCGGCCTTCGTGCTCGGCCCGGGATTTGGCATTGGTGAGAAGACGCGCGAATTCGCCCTGGCCGTGCTGAATGGCGCCCATGGGCAGGGCGGCGGGATTGAAGGCTTGGTGCTCGACGCCGACGGCGTCACCTCGTTTCGCGACGCGCCGGATGCCCTGTTCGAAGCCGCCAGCCGGCCGAGCGCGCCGGCTCTGGTGATGACGCCGCATGACGGCGAATTCGCCAGGCTTTTTTCAGATATCGCCGAGGACAAGGACCTGTCCAAACTCGCCAAGGCACGCGCCGCAGCCGAACGGGCCAACGCCACTCTCGTCTACAAGGGTGCCGACTCGGTGATCGCGGCGCCGGACGGCCGGGCGGCGATCAACGCCAATGGCGCGCCTTGGCTGGCCACCGCCGGTTCGGGCGACGTGCTGTCGGGCATCATCGCCGCGCTGCTGGCGCAGGGCATGCCGGCCTTTGAAGCGGCCTGTGCGGCAGTCTGGATCCATGCCGAGGCCGGCAGCCGTTTCGGACCGGGGCTGATCGCCGAGGACCTGCCGCTGGCGCTGGTGCCGGTCCTGCGCGAGCTTATCGAAAGTCGCGGGATAGCTGCCGAATGAACCGCATGTTCACGCTGCTCGTTGCGATCGTCAGCGCCGTATTCATGGCGCAGGCTGCGAACGCCGAAACTCCGCTGACGATCGTCGACGACCCGGCCGTTCTCGCCGCCCTCGACAGCAACGGTTACGGGTTCGCCGGCATTTTAGGCGTCGATGGCAAGGGCGATTTGAAGACGCTTTACGACAAGGCGCCGGCCTATCACGCGATCGTCGAAACGATTGCAAGCGACGTCGCGGCATTGCGGGCCGAGATGAAGGCCGGCGGCCGGCCGCTTTACGAGGTGACCGACGGCAATGTCGGCCGCGTCATGGACATGCGCTGGCTGAGGACCGAGGCCGCACGCTTCCGCCTTGTCGGCGTGGTCAACCGGCTCGACCGGCGCGACTTCGCCGCGCTGCAAGGCGATACGAGTTGCGGCGAAGTGCGCTTCGTCTATCGCCTCGTCTACAGCTTCAAGAAGAACGGCAAGGTTCTGGCCTCGCGCCTGCCGTTCAATTTCAGTGCCGTCTACAATGCCGCGCCGGATGCCGATGGCGGTTGTGTCGGCGTCGCCGGGCGCTGGGCACCACAGCTCGACGAGAACGTCGATGCCGGCTGGCTGATCGGTGGGCCGCTGGACAGGGCGGCGCTCACCTTCAAGCAGCTCGAGCTCAATGCGCAAGTGGGTGCGCTTCCCCTCCGGCCAGGAGACCGAATTCGGCGGGCAGGCTGCCTATCTCATGCGAATTTTCGGCATCGACGGAGCGGCTGCCAGCGAAAAGCCGTTGGAAAACACGCCCGATGCGGCACGCCTTGCCGAAGACGTCGCGCTGAAAGCAAGACTTGCGGACTATGTCCGCACCAGTGTCGCGGCGGTCGATCTCGGCGTCTACCAAATCCCCGATGAATTCTTGGCAAGGAAGGTCATTTCGTGGTCGACCTTCGGCAGTGCAAGGCAGGCCAACCACCCGTTCACGCCACTGTTCCAGCCCGCGGATTTCGCTGGTGTCGATTTCTCCGCGCTGAAGCTGGTGCGCACGCCGGAGGCATTGGTCGAGCGGCTGGACAACGGCGCCTGCCAGGGCTGCCATCAGGCGGGCTCGACTGCCGGCTTCCATTTCATCGGCCTTGACGACAAGACGACCTCGCCGCTCAACCACATCGAGGTTGGCATCTCGCCGCATCTCCACGCCGACATCCCGCGCCGCGTCGCCTGGCTGCGCGCGACTGCCGACGGCAAGGAACCGAACCGCTTTCGCCCGTTATCGTTCGCGCCGCCGGCGACCTGGAACGATGCCGGCGAAATCGCCTATTCGCCGGCCGAAATGGGGATGCCGTGCCTGATGCCACAGGATGCGGCCCGCTTCGGCGCGACATGGCAATGCGGCGCCGGCACCGTCTGCACGCCGCTGGCGACCGCGTCCGGCGTGCGCACCAAGCTGGCGCAATGCCTGCTGCCCAAGCACAGCGAAAGCATGTTCTCCGGCCATCCGTGCCTGACCGGCTCGATCGCCAGCAACCCGGCACAGCCTTTCAATGACCACTATACCATCACCGGTCAGTTCGCGGCGTTCGCGCCAAGCATTTCGCGCGCCGCCTACACCTGCCGACCGCCGAAGATCGGTGTGCCGGCGGGTATCGCCTATCGCGGCTGCGACGACCGGGATCGCAGCTTTGCCGCCTTCAAGACGGGCAAGCCGATGCCCAACGAGATTTGCGGGCTGGTCGGCGGCAAGAAATTCGACACCTGCGTGGCGACCAATAATTTCGACCAGTGCCTGGGCGGCGCCGTCAATCGCGGCAATCGTCCTGCCTGCTCGGCCGACCATTTCTGCCGCGAGGATTACATGTGCCAGTCGCTGCCGCCCGACATTCCCGGTATCGGCAAAGTGAAGGGCATCGGCTTCTGCTCGCCGACTTATTTTATCTTCCAGATGCGCATCGACAATCACGCCACGCCATGGTCGGGCGCTGTCCGCGCGACGAGGGGGGCCGGGTTCGGAGCGGCGGAAGCGGAATAGCCTGCGCCGACTGGGCATTAGCCGCTATAGTTTCAGGTGGATAGCTATCGATCGAGATAGTCGGCGATCTTCGATGTCCATTCGCCGTCGAAATGGCGGACATGTTCGGCGACGATCTCATCGCTCAGCAGGCTCGACAAGGCGGAAACCAGAACTGGTTCTATCTCTGGAGCCGAGCTAAATCCAAGAGCGGTCAAACGTTCGGACCAGGGCGGATGATCCGCGCTTTCGTTATCTGGCGCGTCCCAGGCCTTTTGCGCATATTCTTGCAGGATGGGAAGCCTCGACAGGTGACTGGCGGCCGCCAGAACTCTTTCAAGTGGTGGACGAGGCGGTACCATGGTGCCAAGCAGTTCACGTTTAAGCGGAATATACACTTGGTCATCGAAGAACGCACTGGCAGCACCGATCAGCAGCATGGCGCGCGCCGTTTCATATGCATTGCCGGACATCGCTGCATGACGATCTGCGTCAATTTCCGCCCGCCGCGACAACCGTATTTCTTCGCGCTCCAGCGTGCGCGACAGCGGCCCAAGCATCCAGTAGAACAGGCTGCCCGAAACGGTTTTTCCCGGTGGGGCGAAGTCGAAGATTAGATCGAAGCTCTTTTCGAGTTCGGCCAGGTTGAGCCCGCCATTTGTATCTTTATTTTTCAGATGGGCGTCCTCATGGGCCAAGATCGCCGCAAACCCCTTTTGGTCGGTCGCTGCGAGCAGCGGCAGGCCCACGGTGAGAATTGCCCTGCGACCAAGCAGGCCCAGAAACGGCCGCTCTTCACCGATACTGGCGTTGAGATCGGGGCTCAGCACGATGGTAGTCCGGCTGGCGCGGTGTTTGCCGGCAATACTCTCCCAGATGGCCCATAATTTCGGGGCTGATTCCCGAGCGATCCCCTCCACCTTGCTGGGTCGAAAACCGGCGAACAACGTCCCGATCAACAGAACGATGGCCAGCATCGCAGCTGGGATCGCAACAACGCCAGCCGCGATGACGGCGAGCGGATGCCGGTCGAGAAACCAGAACCATAAGACTATTGGGCAGAACAGCGGCAGAGCGAAAAGCAGGACGGCAAACCTGCCGAAGCGCGCTCCCATGTAGAGGATCAGGCGCGACATCAGCGCCTCACAGCGGAATGTTGTCGTGCTTCTTCCAGGGGTTTTGCATATCCTTGTTGCGCAGCATCCTGAGCGCGCGGGCGATGCGGCGGCGGGTCGAATGCGGCATGATCACCTCGTCGACATAGCCACGCTCAGCGGCAACGAAGGGGGACAGGAAGCGATCCTCGTAAGCCTTTGTGTGTGCTGCAATTTTCTCCGCGTCGCCGATGTCCTTGCGATAGATGATCTCGACCGCGCCCCTGGCCCCCATCACCGCAATCTGCGCCGTTGGCCAGGCATAGTTCATGTCACCGCGCAAATGCTTTGACGCCATGACGTCATAGGCGCCGCCATAGGCCTTTCTGGTGATGACGGTGATCTTTGGCACGGTCGCTTCGGCATAGGCGAACAGAAGCTTGGCGCCGTGCTTGATCAACCCACCATATTCCTGCGCGGTGCGGGGCAGTATGCCCGGCACGTCGACGAAGGTGACGATCGGGATCGCGAAGCAGTCGCAGAAGCGCACGAAACGCGCCGCCTTGCGGCTGGCATCCGAATCGAGCACGCCGGCCAGCACCATCGGCTGGTTGGCGACGAAGCCGACGGTGCGGCCCTCGATACGGCCGAAGCCGGTGACGATGTTTTTCGCAAAATTCTGCTGGATCTCGAAGAAGTCACCCTCGTCGGCAACTTTAAGGATCAACTCTTTGATGTCGTAGGGTTTGTTGGCATTGTCGGGGATCAGCCTGTCGAGCGACAGATCGTGATCGGTGACCGACTGGTAGCATTCGATCTCGGGAATTTCCGCCGTGTTGGAAGCGGGCAGCAGATCGATCAGCCGCCGCATCTGCAGCAGCGCCTCGACGTCATTGTCGTAGGCTCCGTCGGCGATCGAGGACTTCGTCGTGTGGATAGAAGCGCCGCCGAGGCTTTCGGCGGTGACCGTCTCGTTGGTGACGGTCTTCACCACATCCGGCCCGGTGACGAACATGTAGGAGGTTTCGCGAACCATGAAGATGAAGTCAGTCATCGCCGGCGAATAGACATCGCCGCCGGCGCAGGGGCCCATGATCAGTGAGATCTGCGGGATGACGCCGGAGGCCAGTACATTGCGCTGGAAGATCTCGGCATAGCCGCCGAGCGCCGCCACGCCTTCCTGGATGCGGGCGCCGCCGGCGTCGTAAAGGCCGATGATCGGCGCGCGGTTGCGCAGCGCCATCTCCTGGACCTTGACCACCTTTTCGGCATGGGCCTCGGACAGCGAGCCGCCGAACACGGTGAAATCCTTGGCGAAAAGATAGACCGGGCGACCGTTGACGGTGCCCCAGCCGGTAACGACGCCGTCGCCGGCGATCTTGGTTTTCTCCATGCCGAAATCGGTCGAGCGGTGCTCGACATACATGTCGAACTCCTCGAACGAGCCCTCGTCGAGAAAGACGTCTATGCGTTCGCGGGCGGTCAGCTTGCCCTTCTTGTGCTGGGCGTCGATGCGGGCCTGGCCGCCGCCCATGCGGGCGATCTCGCGGCGGCGCTCGAGTTCCTTCAGCACGTCCTTCATGACCGGTCCCCGAAACGGAAAGCTGCATTGTGGTAATCATGCCCGCGAGAGAGCGCAAGCGCCGCTTCCTCATGGCTTTTGCTGCGCTGCAGCATCGGCCCCTTGCATTTCGATCGGAACTGGGCCATATGCGGCGGCATAGGCGCTTGGGCCGGGATAATCCGGCCTTCTCGACGAATGAGACTGGTTGCGTCTGTTTTCCCTCTTCCCGACAGATCGGCAAGGTGGCGAAAAAGCCCCGTGGCATGATGCCTGCGGGCACGACAGCGCAGCCGTGTGGACGATAATGTCCGCCCGCCTTGTCGTTTCATGACAATTTTCGACGGCAGGTTGCGCCCTGCCGCCCATTGATGTTTGCGGCCAGGAGCCGCATGAAAGAAGAATATTTTGACCAATGAAAACACTTTGATCGGTAAGGACACTGGGGAACTGAACGGTTTCGCCGCACTTGGAATTACCGGCGCACTGCTCAAGGCCACCACTGCCGCCGGCTTTACCGATCCGAAGCCGATCCAGGCCCAGGCGATCCCGCCGCAGCTCGAAGGCCGCGACATTTTCGGCATCGCCCAGACCGGCTCGGGCAAGACGGCGGCGTTCGCGCTGCCGATCCTGTCGAAGATCATCGCACTTGGCACCAAGCGCCGGCCGAAGACGGCCCGCGCGCTGATCCTGGCGCCGACACGTGAACTCGCGGTGCAGATCGAGGAGATGATCAAGCTGCTCGCCAAGGGCGCGCATGTATCGACCGCGCTCGTGCTGGGCGGCGTCTCGCGCTTCAGCCAGGTGAAGAAGGTTGCGCCCGGCGTCGACATCCTGATCGCAACGCCCGGTCGGCTGACCGACCTTGTGCGTGAAGGCGACCTGATGCTTGCCGACACCAAATGGCTGGTGCTCGACGAAGGCGACCGCATGCTCGACATGGGCTTCATCAACGACGTGAAGCGAATCGCCAAGGCGACGGCGCCGGACCGTCAGACGGTGCTGTTCTCGGCGACTATGCCGGCCGAGATCGCCGAACTGGCGAAAGGCCTGCTGAAGAACCCGATCCGCGTCGAAGTCGCTCCTCACAGCACCGCGGCAGCCGAGATCGTGCAGGGTGTCGTCTTTGCCCGCACCAAGCAGAAGCGCCAGGTGCTGGCCAACATGCTTGCCGATGAGGCGATGAAGTCCGTCATCATCTTCTCGCGCACCAAGCATGGCGCCGACAGGGTGACCAAGGATCTCGAGCGCGACGGCTTCAAGGCCGCCGTCATCCACGGCAACAAGTCGCAGAACGCCCGCCAGAAGGCACTCAACGATTTCCGTGAGGGTTCGGTGCGCATTCTCGTGGCGACCGACATTGCTGCACGCGGCATCGACGTGCCCGGCATCAGCCATGTGGTGAATTTCGACCTGCCGGACGAGGCGGAGAGCTATGTCCACCGCATCGGCCGCACCGGCCGCAACGGCATGGACGGCATCGCCATCACACTCTGCGACCCGTCTGAAAACAGCAAGCTGCGTCAGGTCGAGCGCATCATCCGCACCAAGCTGCCGATCGTTGCCGACCATCTCGGCAGCCCCGATCCGCAGCGCAATCCCGCCGAGAAGAACGAGCGCAGCTTCGAACCGGCCAATGATCGCAACGACCACAATGGCCGTCGCGACGGCAGGCGGCCCGGCGGCGCAAACAACGGCTTCGGCAAGAAGCGGTTCGGCGACAAGCCGGCCTTTGCGGGCGAGCGCAAGCCGGAAGGCGCCAAGCCCTTCAAGGGCAATAACAAGCGCCGCTTCGGCGGCAAACGGCCAACAGCGCGGGCCGCATAATCTGACCGTGTTGCGGTCGGCCAAGCCCGGCTTGGTCACACACGATTGAAGAGGGCGACCGGAGCGATGCTTCGGTCGCCCTCTTGCTTGGGGACCTTTGGTTCACTTTACCACCGCCTCGATCCACACGACGATCCGCTGCGCGAGGAAAGCCGTGGTCGATGGCGACAGCGCGTCGCCGGCAATGACGTGGTTGTCCGGGTCGCCGGTATCGTCGACCGGCATCAATTCATGTGCGGCGCCCCAGCGACCCGCAAGCACGATCGCTCGCCCATCACCGATCCTACTCGACTGGCGGCTTGCGGTCGAAATTCAGCGGCCGCGCATTCCAGCGGGTGACCGTGCTGATCACCCATCGGCAGAACGGCCTCGGCAGCATCCTGAGCAGCTTCAGCGTCCAACTCAGGCGGCGTGGGAAAGTGACTTCGAAGCCGCCGTATTCGATGCCTTGCGCGATGCGGCGCGAGGCCAGATTGACCGGCATCAAGCCCGGCATCGGCAGGAAGTTCTTTTCGGTCAGCCGCGTGTCGACAAAGCCCGGATTAATCACCTGGATGCGGACGTTCATCTTGTCGAAATCGTATTTCAGCGACTCGGCCAGGATATTGACCGCCGCCTTGGTGCCGCCATAGGCGGCGGTGGTGGGCCAGCCGAAATAGGCGGTAACCGAACCGATCAGCACGACATGGCCGCGCGAGCGCACGCGCATGCGTTCGATGACTGGCAGCAGGCCGTTGATGATGCCGAAATAATTGACTTCGAAAGACCGACGGAAATTGCGCGCCACAAGATCCTCGCCCGGCGTTGCGATATAGCTTCCAGCGTTGAACACTGCCAACACGATCGGACCGAGATCTTTCTCGATCGCTGCAACCGTCTTCGCCATGCGTTTTTCGTCGGTCACGTCGCAAGGATAGGCTGCGACACGGCCCGCCATCTGCGCCGTTTCGACGATGAGCGTATCGATCGGATGGTCATCTGGCGCAGTCACCGCGACGACATAGCCCCGAGCGGCAAGATCCTTGGCCAGCGAACGGCCGATACCGCTGCTGCCGCCCGTAATCCAGGCGACGCCATGCTTCGGATTGGCCCGATAGAGTGTCATGTTGCGCCCCGCCGGCTCTTCTTAGCCTGTGCTCTACCGGTGAAGAAATCGAATGAAAAGAGTGCTTTTCGGTACATGGTTGAAATGAATACCGGTCGGGCGCTCCTGGCTGCAGGAATTGCAGTGTGCGAAATGCGACTGGACCAGGCAAATTCTTGCCTTGAAACCGAAGCTTCGGGTTTCTAGGGTTTCGCCGCACCCACAAAGGAATCTCCATGCCCCGTTCTGTGATCGACGTGATCGGCAACACGCCCCTGATCCGCCTCAACAAGGCCTCGGAAGCAACCGGCTGCGAGATCCTGGGCAAGGCCGAATTCATGAATCCCGGGCAGTCGGTAAAGGACCGCGCCGGCCTGTTTATCATCCGCGATGCGGAGCAGCGCAGGCTGCTGCGGCCCGGCGGCGTCATCGTCGAGGGGACGGCCGGAAATACCGGCATCGGATTGACACTGGTTGCCAAGGCGCTCGGCTACCGCACGGTGATCGTCATTCCCGACACCCAGAGCCAGGAGAAGAAGGATACAATCAAACTGCTCGGCGCCGAGCTGATCGAAGTGCCCGCCGTGCCTTACAAGAACCCGAACAATTACGTGAAGCTGTCGGGCCGACTGGCCGAGCAGATGGCGAAGAGCGAGCCGAACGGCGCGATCTGGGCCAACCAGTTCGACAATGTCGCCAACCGTGACGGCCATATCCGCACCACGGCCGAAGAAATCTGGAACCAGACCGACGGCAAGGTGGATGGTTTCGTGTCGGCGGTCGGTTCCGGCGGCACTCTGGCAGGCGTCGGTTTCGGGCTGAAGGCCAAAAACAACCAGGTCAAGATCGCGCTGGCCGATCCGCTGGGGGCAGCGCTCTATTCCTTCTACACCAGCGGCGAGCTGAAATCCGAGGGCAGTTCGATCACCGAAGGCATCGGGCAGGGGCGGATCACCGCCAACCTCCAAGGCTTTACACCCGATTTTGCCTTCCAGATCCCCGACGAGGACGCGCTGCCGATCGTATTCGACCTGATCCAGGAGGAGGGGCTTTGCGTTGGCGGTTCGACGGGCATCAACATTGCCGGCGCCATTCGCCTGGCGCGCGAGCTAGGCCCCGGCCACACCATCGTGACCATGCTTTGCGACTACGGCACGCGCTACCAGTCGAAGCTGTTCAATCCTGAATTCCTGCGCGAAAAGAAGCTGCCGGTGCCGGGGTGGATGGAGCAACAGAGCACGATTTCGGTACCGTTCGAAAGGGTTGCGTGATGGCGCACAAGACCGAAGCGCTGTTTCGTGACGACGCCTATCTGGGGACGGCCGACGCCACCGTCGTCGCAGTCAATGATCGCGGCGGCATCATTCTGGACCGGACGGTGTTTTACGCCACATCGGGCGGGCAGCCGGGCGACACCGGCAGCCTCGAACGCGCCGACGGCACCGGCATAGCGATTGCCGCTACGATCACCGGCGAAACCAAGGACGAGATCATCCATGTGCCGGCGCCGGAGCAGGCAGTTCCAAAGGTGGGCGAGCGCATGAGGCTCGCCATCGACTGGCCGCGGCGGCAGTTGCTGATGCGCATGCATTCTGCCTGCCACCTGCTTACCGTCGTCTGTCCGTTCCCGATCACCGGCGCCGCGGTTTCCGAGGAAGACAGCCGTATCGATTTCGACATCCCGGACGCCGGCTTTACCAAGGAAGACGTGACGGCCAGACTGATGGAGCTGGTGCGAGCCGACCACCCGATCTTCACCCGGTTCATTTCCGACGAGGAACTGGCATCCAATCCGGGCTTGGTGAAATCCAAGAATGTGCGGCCCCCGGCCGGCACGGGAAGGATCCGATTGGTCTGCATCGGCGAGAACGCTTCGATCGACAGCCAGCCTTGCGGCGGCACCCATGTAAAGAGCACCAGCGAAATCGGCGAGATCCATATCGGCAAGATCGAGAAGAAGGGCCGCGAGAACCGGCGCTTCCGCATTCGCTTTGGTCCTATGCCGCCAGCCTGATATAGGACTGCGACGGGCGGGACAGGAGAGAAAAGATGGCCGACGACAGTCCTTTCACCATCGATGCCGATTGGTTACAGAAGCGGCTCGGCGAACCCGGCCTGACGATTGTCGACGCGTCCTGGTATCTGCCGGCGCAAAAGCGTGACGCGCGCGCCGAGTACGACGTAGCGCATATTCCAGGCGCCCGCTTCCTCGACCAGGATGCGGTTTCGGACCCCGACGCGGCTCTGCCGCACACGCTGCCGTCGCCGCAGCATTTCGCGCAATATGTCGGCGCGATGGGTATTTCGGCCGATGACACGATTGTTGTCTATGACGGGCCAGGGTTCTTTTCTGCACCGCGCGCCTGGTGGTTGTTTCGCGTCATGGGCGTGTTCCAGGTCTATATACTCGACGGCGGCTTCGATCGTTGGAAAGCCGCCGGACGGCCGATGACTGCGGAGCCGACGAAGATCGCGCCTTGCGTGTTTTATGCCAACTTCGATGCCGCCCGCGTCGCCAGCCTTGCCGACATGCGCCGGATCGTCGAGACGGGGGAGAGCCAGATCGCCGACGCGCGCTCGCCTGGCCGTTTTGCCGGCACCGAGCCGGAGCCGCGCCCCGGCATCCGCTCCGGCCATATGCCGGGCGCGCACAACGTGCCGTTTTCGGCGCTTTCGGAAAACGGCGAATTGTTGCCGAAGGACAGGCTGCGCAAAGTGATCGACGGAGCCGGCATCGACCTGTCGAAGCCGGTCGTCACCTCCTGCGGGTCGGGCGTCACCGCGGCAGCCGTCACGCTAGCTTTGGAGACGCTTGGCCATGCCGACAACAGGCTTTATGACGGTTCATGGACCGAATGGGGCGGGCTTTCCGACACGCCTGTCGTGACGGGCAAGGACTGACGGTGATGGAAGACGGATCGCTGGAAGACATCGATGTCACCGTGACGTTTCTCGAAATGCATGTGCCGCCTGCCTATTCGCCGCCGCTGCCGTACAACCGCCAGATCGCGCTGCTCAAGACCAAAGACATTCCCCTGCATTTCTACCGCTATTTGATGGATCGGGTCGGCCGCAAATGGCACTGGGTCAATGTTTTGAGGCTGAGCGACGAGGAGCTTGCGGCGGGCATCCACCGCGAGGACCGCGACATCAGGGTGCTTTATCTGGATGGTGCGCCGGCCGGCTTCTTCGACCTCAAGCCGCATTTGCCGGAGGAAGTGGAACTCGCTTATTTCGGAATGATGGAGCACGCGACCGGGCAAGGCATCGGCCGCTGGTTCCTCGGTGCGGCAATCGCCGCAGCCTGGTCGCACGGGCCAAAGCGGGTGACGGTGCAGACCTGCACCCTCGATCACCCAGCAGCACTGCCGCTCTATCAAAAACTCGGCTTTACGCCAGTGGCGCAAAAAAAGGAGGTCGTACATCCGATGTCTTTTGCCGAGCGCGCGGCCAGCGTCATGCGGCCCTGATTTTCAGGCCCGTTCATCCGAGCTTCAGCTTGTCTTTGCAATGTCCCAGAGTCTCTGGATCAACACTCAAAGGCGAGCCCGACTTGAATGAGCTTGGCTCTTTCCATATCGCTATCGTCTAAAAACCGATGGGTGATGGAGGATCGCACGATGGCAATACGCGTGGTAATGGCCGGCGCGACCGGCTGGGTCGGCAAAGCGCTGGTTCCGGCGATCGGGGCGCAAGGCGACATGGCGCTGGCCGGGGCTGTATCACGCAGCGGCGCGGGGCAGGATTCCGGTCTGCTGGTTGGTATGCCGGCTAATGGTATTGCCGTTTCGGCCTCGCTGGCCGAGGCGCTGGAGGCGCCGTCGGACGTGCTGGTCGACTTCACCAAGCCGCATGTCGTGAAAGACCATGTGCTGCTCGCCATCGACAACGGGCGGCACACGGTGATCGGCACGTCGGGACTGGGAGCTGCCGACTATGCCGAGATCGACGCCGCGGCGCGCGCCAATGGCGTCGGCGTTGTTGCCGCTGGCAACTTTTCCATCACCGCCACGCTGATGAAGCGGTTTGCACTTATGGCGGCAAAATACGTGCCGGACGTCGAGGTCATCGATTATGCTAGTGCAAAGAAGCCCGACGCGCCCTCCGGAACCGCACGAGAGCTTGCTGAAGCGCTGGCCGACATCCGCAAGGCCTCAACGGCAAAGCCGGTCTCCGAGGTCTCCGGCGTGCCGGCCACACGCGGTGGTGGGGTCGGCGCAGGCGAGGGGGTGCAAGTGCACGCGCTTCGCCTGCCGTCCTACATCCTGTCCTGCGAGGCGCTGTTCGGTCTGCCAGACGAGCGGCTGACCATACGCCACGACGCCGGCTCGTCCGCGGCGCCTTACGTGGCGGGCACGCTGCTCGCCATCAGACGGGTACAGCAGATCAAAGGTCTGGTTCGTGGTCTCGACGCGCTGATGGATTGATCCATTTCGGCAGGAATCGGGTGGGAAGCTCTGCCTTGCGAGCATAATTTCCGGTCGACGACACCGGAGATTTTGCCATGACGCTAAAATTCAAAGCCTTGCCAACCAATGCTGTCCGGGCACTTCAGCGCGGCGGGCCGGATGCTTATGGCTTGAAGCCAGAGCGGCAACTTTCGGATGGCGACGGCGTGCCTTGCCGTCATTGCTTGAAAAATATTGCTGTGGGAGAAGCCTATCTTGTTTTGGCCTATCGGCCTTTTCCGGAGCTGCAGCCTTATGCCGAAACGGGGCCGATCTTTCTGCATGCGAAAGAATGCGAACGCGCCGCCGAGGGGAAAATGCTTCCCGAAATGCTCGAAAGCAGCGATTACATTGTGCGCGGTTATGGCAAGGACGACCGCATCGTTTACGGCAGCGGCGGCGTCATTCCGACCGACGCAATTGCCGCACGGGCAGAGACGTTGTTCGAACGCGACGACATCGCTTACGTCCACATCCGCTCGGCGCGCAACAATTGCTATCAATGCCGGATCGACCGCGCGTAACCGGACAGGCTGCACCGGCTTGGGGCTGTCGTACTCCCGTCGCATACAAGCGGTAGAAACACACTGTCGATCGATTTGCCGACCGCGGATGAACCGGCGGGAATTTTCGACAACCGAGGAAGCGGGGCTTTGGCTCCGCTTTTTTGTTGTCCGGTTATTCCGCGCGCCCGACACTTTTCAGTTTTTCGACATAAGAAAAAACCCGTCGGACGAATCCGACGGGCACTGGAGAGGCAGATTCGGACAGCTCAGGCGGCGAGAACGGCCTTCGGCTCGACCAGGTCGTAACCGAGCGCTTCGGCCACTGCGCGATTCGTGATCTTGCCCTTGTGGACGTTCAGCCCGTTGCGCAGATGGTGGTCGTCTACCAGCGCCTTGAGGCCCTTGTCGGCGAGCTGCAGGCCATAATGCAGCGTCGCATTATTGAGCGCGTGGGCCGAGGTGACCGGCACCGCACCCGGCATGTTGGCGACGCAATAGTGGATGACGCCATCGACCTCATAGGTCGGCTCGGCATGGGTGGTGGCGTGCGAGGTCTCGAAGCAGCCGCCCTGGTCGATGGCGACGTCGACCAGCACGGCGCCTTTCTTCATGCCCGACAGCATTTCGCGCGTCACCAGCTTCGGCGCTGCTGCCCCCGGGATCAGCACGGCGCCGACGACGATGTCAGCCGAAAAACATTCTTCCTCCAGCGCCTCGACGGTCGAGTAGCGGGTGTGGACGCGGCCGCCAAAGATGTCGTCGAGCTGACGCAGGCGCGGGATCGAGCGGTCAATGATGGTGACGTCGGCGCCAAGGCCGGCGGCCATCCGTGCAGCATGCAGGCCGACGACGCCGCCGCCGAGCACAGTGACCTTGCCGGGGAGCACGCCGGGCACGCCGCCAAGTAGCACGCCGCGGCCACCATTGGCCTTTTGCAGCGCCGTTGCGCCCGCCTGGATCGACAGGCGGCCGGCGACTTCCGACATCGGTGCTAGCAGCGGCAGACCGCCGCGCTCGTCGGTGACCGTCTCGTAGGCTATCGCGGTCACGCCGGAGGCCAGCAGGCCCTTGGTCTGCTCCGGATCCGGGGCAAGATGCAGATAGGTATAGAGGATCTGGCCGTCGCGGAGCTGAACCCATTCGTTGGGCTGCGGCTCCTTGACCTTCACGATCATGTCAGACTTGGCAAAAACGTCGGCGGCCGTTTTGGCAATCGTGGCGCCGGCGGCGCGATACGCGTTGTCATCGGCGCCGATGCCGGCGCCGGCGCCGGTCTCGATCAGCACTTCATGGCCATGCGCGACATATTCACGGACCGAACCCGGTGTCAGGCCGACGCGGTATTCATGGTTCTTGATTTCCCGGGGGCAACCGACGCGCATCTTTTTTCTCCTGATCCGGCCCTTTGGGGCTCGTTCCCTATCTAGAGATAGTGAACCACGAATCGTTCGGTAAGTGTTTGCGAATGCGCTTGCCAGAGAGGCCACTGTTCGATAATCGTTGCGCAAAACATTAGAATTATCGCAGGAACCCGCAAAAATGCCGCTCGACAGGATTGATATCGCCATTCTCGAGACGCTGCAGAAAGACGGGCGGATACCCAACGCAGCGCTCGCCGAGAAGGTTGGCCTGTCGCAGTCGGCCTGTTCGCGGCGGCTGGACAATCTGGAGAAATCCGGAACCATCCGCGGCTATCACGCACGGCTGTCCAACGCTGCACTTGGGCACCAGATGACGGCGATCGTGCATATATCGCTGTCCGGGCAATTCGAGAAGACGTTGTCGGATTTCGAGGCAGCGATAAAGCGCTGCCCGAACGTCCTGTCCTGCCATTTGATGTCGGGCGAATATGACTACATCCTGCGCATCGCGGCAAAGGATCTCGTCGACTACGAACGCATCCACAAGGAGTGGCTGTCGGCAATGCCGCATGTGACGAAGATCAATTCGTCTTTTGCCTTGCGCGAAATCGTCGATCGCACGGCCGTGGGAATGAAGCCTGAACTCGCCTAGGCCCCGAACTCGCCTAGGTGTTGACTGCCTCGGTCACCACACGGTCCATCCGAATGTCGTGCGGCTGCGGGTAGATGGTGACGATGCGCTGCAGTTCGTAGCCGACGCCGATGACCAGCGGTTTGAAGGGCATCGCGGCAAGCGTGCGATCGAAGAAGCCGCCGCCATAACCCAGGCGAAACTGCCCGGGATCGATGCCGACGATCGGCGAAATGACGATGTCGGGCAACACCGGATCACCCTCGGCCGGTATCGGGATATTCCAGACGCCCTTCTCCAGCCGGTCTCCGTGGGCATAGGCGCGAAAGACAAGCGGCCGGTCTTTCTCGACGACGACGGGCATCGCCGTGCGCCCGCCCCGCGCGTTAACGGTTTCCATCCACGGGCGCAGGTCCGGCTCGCCGCGAAACGGCCAATAGAGGCTGACCATGCGGCCGGCGATGTCGCCGATCACCGCGTCGAGCCCTTCGGCAATGCGCTGCGACATGGCTGTGCGCGTGTCGGCCGAAACGGCAAGGCGGGATACGATCAACCGCTCGCGCTCGGCCTTGCGCCAGCGCCTTACGTCGGTCCAGTCGGATAGCGGCGCTTGGAACTCCGGATCGAGCTCGTGCATAAAACAAGGCGGCGAGGCGTACTGCGCTGGGTCTTCATCTTCATTCCTAGCCATGCTTCACCTGCAATGTACTATTCCAACCAAGTCGTATCTGGGACGTAAGCTATATCCGGGAATGAGTCTGCAGCATGCGTATTCACGACATCAAGAGACGAGTCCCAGGCAGTTGCAGCGCAGGCATTGCTGCACTGCACAACGATACTTACATCAGCCTTGGCGAGAGGGATGAGTGAGATGAACATAGCCAACCATCACGTCGTCGTCGTAGGCGCCGGTTTCGGCGGCCTCGAATTCACCCGCGCACTTGCCGGCGCGCCGGTGCGCATCACCATGATCGACAGGCGCAATCATCACCTTTTTCAGCCGCTGCTCTACCAGGTGGCGACGACGGCCCTGGCCACCTCCGAAGTGGCTTGGCCGATCCGCCATCTCCTGCGCAGGCGCAAGGACGTGACGACGCTGCTTGCCACCGTGACTGGCATCGACCGCACCGGCAAGCGGGTGCTGCTGCAGGACGGCGGCACGGTCGCCTACGACACGCTGGTGCTGGCCACCGGTGCGCGGCACGCCTATTTCGGCCATGACGAATGGGAGCCGTTCGCGCCGGGCCTGAAGACACTGGAGGACGCCACCACCATTCGACGGCGTATTCTTTTGGCTTTCGAGCAGGCCGAGCGGGAAACCGATCCCGCCAAGCGCCAGGCACTGCTGACGCTGGCGATCGTCGGCGGCGGGCCGACCGGCGTGGAATTGGCCGGCACCATTGCCGAACTGGCGCATGACACGCTGCGCGGCGAGTTCCGCAACATCGACACGCGGCAGACGCGTGTGGTGCTGATTGAGGCCGGCGACCGCGTTCTTGCCAATTTCGCGCCGGAACTCTCCGATTATGCAATGAAGGCGCTCGAACGGCTCGGCGTGACCGTCGAACTCGGCCGGGCGGTTACGCGCTGCGATGCCGAGGGTGTCGTCTTCGGCGACAGGCATTTGCCGGCCAGGACAATCCTGTGGGCGGCGGGCGTCGCCGCTTCGCCGGCCGCCGAATGGCTCGGCGCGGCAGCGGACCGCGCGGGCAGGGTGCTGGTCGAGCCCGACCTCACTGTACCGGGAAACCCGGAGATTTTCGTCATCGGTGACGTAGCGCACGTCCTGCGACCGGATGGCCGGCTGGTGCCGGGCGTCGCGCCCGCCGCCAAGCAGCAGGGACGGCACGTCGCCACGGCGATCAAGGCAAGGCTTGCCGGTGACGCGACACCGCGTCCTTTCAGCTACAGGCATGACGGCGATTTGGCGACGATCGGCAAGCGCGCGGCGGCCATCGATTTCGGCTGGATCAAGCTTACCGGCCGGCTTGCCTGGTGGCTATGGGGCTTGGCGCATATTTACTTCCTGATCGGCTTTCGTAACCGGCTTGCGGTTTCCCTGAGTTGGCTATGGATCTACTTCACCGGTCAGCGCAGCGCGCGGCTGATCACCCAGGGCGACGACGATAAGGGCTGATTGTTCGCTGCCGGACATTCATCGGCGCGTCACCTCCTCTTGATGGAATCGGCTTCTGGACTCGGCTGGATTTCGGCGCGAAGCTTTGCTTCGGGCAGGACTTGTCACGTCGTGGAAGGAAGAGAGAACGAATGTCCCAATTGCGCCACCTCGTCTCACGCCGCGATTTCCTCGCCGGCGTTGCCGCCAGCGGAGCGCTGATCATGCTGCACCCGTTCTCCGCCCGGGCTCAAGCCAATCAGGCGCATCTGAGGATTATGGAGACGACCGACATCCACGTGAATGTGCTGCCTTACGACTATTACGCCGACAAAGCTAACGACACGATGGGGCTATCGCGAACGGCATCGTTGATTGAAGCCGTGCGCAAGGAAGCAACCAACGCGATGCTGATCGATAATGGCGACCTTCTGCAAGGCAACCCGATGGGCGACTACATCGCCTACGAGAGGGGGATGAAGGATGGCGATCTGCATCCGGTCATGAAGGGCATGAACCTGCTCGGCTTCGAATGCTCGACGCTCGGCAACCACGAGTTCAACTATGGCCTGTCGTTCATGGACAAGGTGCTGGCCGGTGCCAATTTCCCGTTTGTCTGCGCGAACCTGATCCGCGGCACGGAGCTCGCCGCGAACCCGCGCGACGACAAGCTTTATCTCAAGCCTTACGTCATCCTCGAAAGGAACATCAAAGACGGGTCGGGCACCGAGCAACCGATCAGGATCGGCATCATCGGCTTCGTGCCGCCGCAGATCATGGTCTGGGACCTGAAAAATCTCGAGGGCAGCGTCAAGACGCGCGACATCGTCGAGGCGGCCAAGGCGTGGGTGCCGCAAATGAAGGAAGAAGGCGCCGACATCGTCATTGCGCTCTCCCATTCCGGCATCGACGTGAAGCAAAGCGACATGATGGAGAACGCCTCCTTCTTCGTTGCCGGTGTCGAAGGTATCGATGCGGTGTTCACCGGCCACCAGCATCTGGTCTTCCCCGGCAAGAAGGACTTTCAGTCGCTGGAAGCCGTCGATACGGCGAAAGGCACGTTGCAAGGCAAGCCCGCCGTCATGGCCGGCTTCTGGGGCTCGCACATGGGGCTGATCGATCTGTTGCTGGAGCGCGACGGATCGACGTGGAAAATCGTTTCGACGACCTCTGAGGCCAGGCCGATCTTTGAGCGGGTCGACAAGACGAACAAGCCGACCGTCGCGGACGACCAGCGCATCGTCGACGCGCTCAAACAGGACCACGAGGCGACGCTTGCCTATGTGCGCCGGCCGGTCGGCAAAACCTCGGCGCCGCTCTATTCCTATTTTGCGCTGGTCGCCGACGATCCATCGGTGCAGATCGTCAGCCAGGCGCAGACCTGGTACTTGAAGGACATCCTGAAGAACACAGAGTGGAAGGATATGCCGCTGTTGTCGGCGGCGGCACCGTTCAAGGCGGGCGGGCGCAACGGCGCCGACTATTACACCGACGTACCGGTGGGCGATATCGCCATCAAGAACGTCGCCGACCTCTACCTCTATCCAAACACGGTGCGCGCCGTCGAAATCACCGGGGCAGAGGTGAAGGAATGGCTGGAAATGTCGGCCGGCATCTTCAACCGGATCGAGCCCGGCAAAGCCGACCAGGCGCTCATCAACACCGACTTCCCGTCTTATAATTTCGACGTGATCGACGGCGTTACCTACCGGATCGATCTGTCGCAGCCATCGAAATATGATTCGAAGGGCGGGCTGGTGAATGCTGGCTCGACCCGCATCATTGACTTGATGTTCGACGGCAAACCAATTGGTCCCAAGCGGAAATTCGTCGTCGCCACCAACAACTACCGAGCCGGCGGCGGGGGCAATTTCCCGGAGATCAATGCCTCGAAGATCATCTACGAAGCGCCCGACACCAACCGCGACGTGATCGTGCGCTATATCGTCAGCAAAGGCACCATCAACCCGTCGGCGGACGCCAACTGGTCGTTTGCGCCACTACCGGGAACCAGCGTCGTATTCGAGACCGGCGCCAAGGCGAAGGAGTTTATTGCGCAAGTGAAGTCGCTGAAGATCGAGCCGGCGGGCGAGGGCGAAGCGGGCTTTGCAAAATACCGCATCACGCTTTGAGGCAAGGATTTGAGCGTCGGCTCGAAACTGTCTCAGCGTTAAGATACTGTCCCGATACGGCCAATCCGTTTGAGACAGGGGCCCTCTTCAAGCAGGTGGTGCGAAACGCCGCTTGACGGCGGCATGACCAGATCCAGCGCGTCCGTCGAAATCCCACCGGAATAATCGTGTGGCAGTTGGTCGATCGAGGCGGGAAGCGGTCGTCGAAGCCGAGCGGGGTTATCTTTCCAAGGCGCCCTGCAGCGGTAGCGCCATTCTGGCCAGCAAGCATCGCAGCGGACAGACCAAAGGCCGTTAAAATTCGGGGAGGGTCCCAGCAGGGCCGGAATCACTATGGTTGCAAGCATCCATATGCGCTAGTTTTAGCCATGCGTTATGTCATCATCATCACGACCGTCACCTTTTTCCTGATCTGGGACGGCATTTACAACCAAGGCCGCTACCTCGACAGGATCATCAGGGAGGTGACCCGCGTCGTGCACTATGTAACCAGCATGGTGTAGTTTCTCTTTTTCGCCACGGTTCGCCGACGCGACATCCTGCCGATTGACGGCACGCTCCCGCTGACACAAAAGAACGCCGGTCCAACGGTCCAGGAGGCTGGGTTGATCCGGCATATCGTTTTCTTCAGCGCACGGCGTAAAGTGGACGTCGAGGCAGTGCGTACGGGTCTGCTGGCGCTCGGCAAGATACCCCACTCGCGCCATTTCGAGGTGATGCTCAACACCAAGGTCGACCCGCTCTCGGATGAAATCGATGTGGTCGTCTATGCCGAGTTCGAGGACGAAGCGGCGCTCGCCGCCTACAAGGCGCATCCGCTCTATGCAGAGACGACCAGCCGGGTCAAACCTCTGCGCGAATTGCGTTATTCGGCCGACATCGTTGCAAGTTGACGACCCGCCGTCCCCTACGCGCTGATGTGGTCTTTCCGCTGAGGCGTCGGCCAAGCCCTTGAACCATTTTCAGGAATGAGGCACATCGCGCGGGACATGACAGAGAACACCCCCGCAAGCCCTCATCCGCTCGATCACTTGGTGCTGCCGACAGCGAGCCTCGATGTTGCGCGGGCGCGCTTGACCTTGCTCGGCTTTACCGTTGCGCCGACAGGTATCCACCCTTTCGGAACCGAAAACTGCTGTGTCTTCCTCACCGACGGCACCTATCTCGAGCCGCTCGCGGTCGCTGACCGGCAGGCCGCGGCAACGGCGATCGCGAACCGCAATGTCTTTGTCGTGCGTGATCGCACGTATCGCGAAGAAAACGGCGATGAAGGATTTTCTGCCGTGGCGCTGGGCACCGAAAGCGCCGCCGCGGACCACGCGCGCTTCATCGAAGCCGGCCTGTCGGCGGGAGACATGCTCAGCTTTTCGCGCGCCTTCGCTGATGCGACGGGAAAAAGCGACACCGCATCGTTCAAACTGGCCTTTGCGGCTACAGGCAAGGCAACGGACGCTTTTCTCTTCGCCTGCGAGCGGATCAATGCGCCGAACGTCGACCGCACTGCGTTGCAGGCCCACGCTAATGGCGCAACCGGCATTGTCGAAATCGTGGCAGTCAGTGGCGAACCCTTCGAACAACGCAATGTGATTTCGATCGCGGCTGGGATCAAGGCGCAGGGCGGCGGCACTGTCTATGAGCTGCCGAATGCCGTCGTGACCGTTCTGGATCCTGCAGCCTATTCGGCACGTTTCGGCATTCCTGCCGGCGCGCCATCTGAACTCCGCTTTGCTGGGATCGTCTTTTCGGTTAGGCACGGCGACACCGTCGCAAAGCTGCTTGCAGCCAATTCCGTCGAACACGACATACGCGGCGGTGATATCATCGTGCCGCCGGCGCCAGGGCAGGGCGCAGCCTTCATTTTCCTGGAGATCGCATGAACAAGCTCAATCCTCTGATGCCAAATTCTTCCGTTGCGATCGGCAAGGTCATTTTCGGCAACAGCGCGCCCCTATCGCTGATCGCCGGTCCATGCCAGCTGGAATCGCGGCAGCACGCTTTCGACATGGCCGGTGCACTGAAGGAATTGACGGAACGGCTCGGAATCGGGCTCGTCTACAAGACCAGCTACGACAAGGCCAATCGCACCTCGCTCGGCGGCACGCGCGGTGCGGGACTTGAAGCGGCAATGCCGATCTTCGACGATTTGCACAACAATTTTTCGCTGCCGATCCTGACCGACGTCCACACTGAGGAACAATGCGCGATCGTCGCGCCGCATGTCGACATTCTGCAGATTCCTGCCTTCCTCAGCCGGCAGACCGATTTGCTGATTGCTGCGGCAAGAACCGGCAAGGTGGTCAATGTAAAGAAGGGCCAATTCCTCGCCCCGTGGGACATGAAGAACGTCATCGCCAAGATCACCGGCTCCGGCAACGCCAATGTCTTGGTGACCGAGCGCGGCGCATCCTTTGGTTACAACACCCTGGTGTCCGACATGCGGGCGCTGCCGATCATGGCCGAGATCGGCGCGCCGGTGATTTTCGATGCCACCCATTCCGTGCAGCAGCCGGGTGGGCAGGGCGGTTCGTCTGGAGGCGACCGGCGCTTTGTCGAGACGCTGGCGCGCGCGGCCGTCGCGGTTGGCGTCGCCGGCGTCTTCATCGAGACGCACCAGGACCCCGACAACGCGCCTTCCGACGGTCCCAACATGGTGCCGCTAAAGGATCTTCCCGCATTGCTTGAACGGCTGATGGCGTTCGATCGCATTGCCAAAAGCGTGGGTTGAACCAGCAGTTGCGCCACAGCAGCGCGGCCAAGAAAACTTTGAAGAATTTCGAACCCGCCTGGAACCTTAGCCCGCGGCCCTCATTGTCAAAATCTAATGTCAACGACGACGAGGAGCACACCATGACGACCCAGACGGGACACACCGAAGCCATCGCCGCTTCGCGGGTTATCGGCACATCGGTCTACAATACGGAAGGCACTCATATCGGCGACATCGAGGACGTCATGCTCGACAAACTGTCGAACGGAATCATGTTTGCCGTGATCGGTTTCGGCGGATTTCTCGGCATCGGCGAGAAATACCACGCCATTCCGTGGGCGAGCCTTGACTATGATGAGAACAAGGGCGGCTATGTCGTGCCGTTCACCAAAGACCAGCTGATGGCCGCTCCTTCCTATTCGATCAACGAGCTGACCGGCGCCGACGGCGAGGCCGCGCGTGACGCCTCATACAACTACTACAAGGTCGAGCCTTACTGGCACTGACCTTACTGGCACTGACTAAGTCTCCTGGAATCAAAAAGGCCCCCAGGAAATCGGGGGCCTTTCGATGTGGCGGGATGCTACTGCGCAATCTGCAGGGCCGGCAAAGGCGACGATCCCTGCGGGGGTTGCTGATTGTCGCACGACGTCAGGAACGCAGCCGCGATCAGGAACAAACTCACAATACCGCTCAACTGGGACATGGCGAAACTCCTCCTGTTTCGCCCCGCGCGACAACAGCCATAAACCAGAAACCGGCATGCCGCGTATGACAAATGATGACAGCGCTTCGTGCTTCGTGAATCCGTAGCGCACGGGCAATATTTGCAAGTGCCCCGATTGCGTTTTGCGGCGCTTTGGCTAAGAGGTGCGCGACGCTTCAATCGATCAATCGGGGACATCGCAATGACGGCCATCATCGACATTGTCGGGCGTGAAATCCTGGACAGCCGCGGAAATCCGACCGTCGAGGTCGACGTCGTGCTTGAAGACGGCTCGATGGGTCGCGCCGCGGTGCCGTCCGGTGCCTCTACCGGCGCGCATGAGGCGGTCGAACTGCGCGATGGCGGCCCCCGCTATCTCGGCAAAGGCGTGCTCACGGCGGTCGAGGCGGTGAACGGCGAGCTGTTCGAGGCGATCGGCGGCATGGAGGCAGAGAATCAGATCCATATCGACCAGACCATGATCGAGCTCGATGGTACGCCCAACAAGAGCCGGCTCGGCGCCAATGCCATCCTCGGCGTGTCGCTGGCTGTGGCCAAGGCCGCGGCCGAAGCGGCCGACCTGCCGCTCTATCGTTATGTCGGCGGCACCAAGGCCCATGTGCTGCCGGTGCCTATGATGAACATCATCAATGGCGGCGCGCATGCCGACAACCCGATCGATTTCCAGGAATTCATGATCCTGCCGATCGGCGCGCCGACGCTACGCGACGGCGTGCGCTGGGGCTCGGAGATCTTTCATACGCTGCGAAAGAAGCTGAAGGACGCCGGCCATAACACCAATGTCGGCGACGAGGGCGGCTTTGCCCCCAACCTGAAGAGCGCGCCGGCCGCGCTCGACTTCATCATGGAATCGATCGAGCAGGCTGGCTTCAAGCCCGGCGAGGAGGTTGCGCTAGGCCTCGACTGCGCGGCGACCGAATTCTTCAAGGATGGCAACTACGTCTATGAAGGCGAGAGGAAAACCCGCGACCCGAAGGCGCAGGCCAAATATCTAGCCAAACTCGCTGCCGACTACCCGATCATCACAATTGAGGACGGCCTGGCCGAGGATGACTGGGACGGTTGGAAAATACTGACTGATCTCATCGGCAAGCAAACGCAGCTGGTTGGCGACGATCTGTTCGTCACCAACACGGCGCGGCTGCGCGACGGCATCCGCATGGGTGTCGCCAATTCGATCCTGGTCAAGGTCAACCAGATCGGCTCGCTTACCGAAACGCTCGACGCCGTCGAGACCGCGCACAAGGCCGGCTATACCGCGGTGATGTCGCACCGCTCGGGCGAGACCGAGGATTCGACCATCGCCGACCTCGCCGTTGCCACCAATTGCGGGCAGATCAAGACGGGCTCGCTGTCGCGCTCGGATCGCATGGCCAAGTACAACCAGCTCATCCGCATTGAGGAGGAGCTCGGCAAGCAGGCGCGATATGCCGGCAAGTCGATCGTGAAAAGCTGATTTCGAGAGAAAATCCGTGGCGACGAGGGCGGGGACATTCCCGCCCTTTTTTGCTTCCAGGCTCTGAATCCAACAGGCTGTAACTGTCCATTAAGCACAATCGGGCGACAAAGGCGGCGTAGAGGATTCGGACCATGTGGACACGCCAGCACAAGCAAAGAAACACCGGCCGGCTGATCATCCCCTCGCTCTGCGTGGTGTTCCTGACTTATTTCGGTTTCCATGCCTATCATGGCGAGTTCGGCATCTATTCCAAGTATCAGCTCGAAGCTGAGACTGCCGAATTGCAGGGCAGGCTCGATGCCGTCAGGGCGCGCCGGATCGATCTCGAGCGCCGCGTTCAGCTGATGCATGAGGGCACGCTGGAGAAGGACATGCTGGACGAGCAGGCGCGCAAGGCGCTTAATCTGTCCCACGCCGACGAGATCACCATCATGCTGCCGGTCGCAAGATAACCTGATCTCAGTTAATCAGCGATATTTGCAATGATTTTAATTGCTTAGATGCATGACAGCCATGCGTTTTCGGCATGGCGAAAGCCTTCCCTGCATGTTAGCCTGCCTCAAATCGGTGGGAGAACTGATCTCCCTCGCTGTCCGCCAAGAGACGCCAACAGGGAGTGATGCATGGCCACCGCCACCAGAAAAGCGCCTGCCAAATCCAAATCAGACGGCAAGATGCCGGGCCTTTCCACCCCGAAGCCTGTTGAATTCACCAAAGACCAGGAGCTTGCCGCCTACCGGCACATGCTGCTCATCCGCCGCTTCGAGGAAAAGGCCGGCCAGCTTTACGGCATGGGCTTCATCGGCGGTTTCTGCCACCTCTACATCGGCCAGGAAGCGGTCGTTACCGGCATGAAGATGGCGCTGATCGACGGCGACCAGATGATCACCGCCTATCGCGACCATGGTCATATGCTGGCCATGGAGTTGTCACCGCGCGGCGTCATGGCCGAACTGACCGGGCGCCGTAGCGGCCTGTCGAGAGGCAAGGGCGGCTCCATGCACATGTTCTCCAAGGAGAAGCATTTTTACGGCGGCCACGGCATCGTCGGCGCGCAAGTGTCGCTCGGCACCGGCATTGCCTTCGCCAACCGCTATCGCGGCAACAACAATGTGACGCTGACCTATTTCGGCGATGGCGCGGCGAACCAGGGCCAGGTCTACGAAAGCTTCAACATGGCCTCGCTGTGGAAGCTTCCGGTGATCTACATCATCGAGAACAACCGCTACGCCATGGGCACCTCGGTCTCGCGCTCGTCGGCCGAGACGGATTTCTCGCACCGCGGCGCGTCCTTCAAGATTCCAGGCATCCAGGTCGACGGCATGGATGTGCGCGCTGTAAAGGCAGCCGGCGACCTCGCCGCCGAATGGTGCCGCGCCGGCAACGGGCCGCTCATTCTCGAAATGCAGACCTATCGTTACCGCGGCCATTCGATGTCGGATCCGGCAAAATACCGCTCCAAGGAAGAAGTGCAGAAAATGCGCTCCGAACGTGACCCGATCGAGCAGGTCAAAGCGCGGCTGCTCGACAAGAAATGGGCAAGCGAGGACGAGCTCAAGGCCATCGACAAGGAAGTCCGCGACGTTGTCGCCGACGCCGCAGAATTTGCCCAGAACGACGCGGAGCCGGATCCGTCCGAGCTCTGGACCGACATCGTACTTTAACGAGAGGGCAAGGACATGCCGATCGAAATTCTCATGCCCGCCCTCTCGCCGACCATGGAAGAGGGTAATGTTTCCAAGTGGTTGAAGAAAGAGGGCGACAAGGTCGCGGCGGGTGACGCCATTGCCGAGATTGAGACCGACAAGGCAACGATGGAAGTCGAAGCCGTGGACGACGGCACGCTTGCCAAGATCGTGGTTCCTGCCGGCACCGAAGGTGTCAAGGTCAACACGCTGATCGCTGTGCTGGCCGTCGATGGCGAAGACATCGACGAGGCAGGCGAAGGTATCGGCGAGGAGGCTGTTGAGGCGCAAGCAGCAGCGCCCGCTGCCGCTCCGGCCCCCGCGGCTGCTGCGGCCAAGAGCGAAGCGGCAGCACCTGTTGCCGCTGCGCCCAGGTTGGAAATTGCCGCCGATCCGGACATCCCGGCCGGCACCGAAATGGTCTCGACCACAGTGCGTGAAGCCTTGCGCGACGCAATGGCGGAGGAAATGCGCCGCGACGGCGACGTCTTCGTCATGGGCGAGGAAGTCGCCGAGTACCAGGGCGCCTACAAGATCACACAAGGCCTGTTGCAGGAATTCGGTCCGAGACGCGTGGTCGACACGCCGATCACCGAGCACGGCTTTGCCGGCGTTGGTGTTGGCGCGGCGATGGCCGGCCTGAAGCCGATCGTCGAATTCATGACCTTCAACTTCGCCATGCAGGCGATCGACCAGATCATCAATTCAGCCGCCAAGACGCTCTACATGTCCGGCGGCCAGATGGGCGCCCCGATCGTCTTTCGCGGCCCGAACGGCGCTGCTGCCCGCGTCGCCGCGCAGCATTCGCAGTGCTATGCCGCCTGGTACAGCCATATTCCTGGATTGAAGGTGGTGATGCCTTATACCGCCGCCGACGCCAAGGGTCTGCTCAAGGCGGCGATCCGCGATCCGAACCCGGTCATCTTCCTCGAAAACGAAATCCTTTACGGCCACTCCTTCGACGTGCCGAGGATGGACGATTTCGTGTTGCCGATCGGCAAGGCGCGCATTCACAAATCCGGCAAGGACGTGACCATCGTCTCGTTCGGCATCGGCATGACCTACGCGCTCAAGGCGGAGGCGGAGTTGCGTGGCATGGGCATCGATGCCGAGATCATCGACTTGCGCACCATCCGCCCGCTCGACTTCGACACGATCATCGCCTCGGTCAAAAAGACCAATCGCCTCGTGGTGGTCGAGGAAGGCTTTCCGCAGAACTCGGTCGGCGACCATATCGCCAATCAGGTCTCACAGCGCGCCTTCGATTTCCTCGATGCACCGGTCATTACAATTGCCGGCAAGGACGTGCCGATGCCCTATGCGGCGAACCTCGAAAAGCTGGCGCTGCCCAATGTCGGCGAGGTCGTCGAGGCGGTCAAAGCCGTCACGTATCGCTGAGCAGGGCGGGAGGACAAAATGCCGATCAACATCACCATGCCGGCGCTGTCGCCCACAATGGAAGAGGGCAATCTTTCCAAGTGGCTGGTCAAGGAAGGCGATAAGGTTTCGCCCGGCGACGTGATTGCCGAGATCGAGACCGACAAGGCGACGATGGAAGTCGAAGCCGTCGACGAGGGCACGGTCGCCAAGCTGGTGGTTCCGGCCGGCACAGAAGGCGTCAAGGTCAATGCGCTGATCGCGGTGCTGGCTGCCGAGGGCGAGGATGCTGCTTCTGCCGCCAAAAGCGGTGATGGCGCTGCGCCGGCCAAGGCTGAGGCTCCGAAAGCGGAAGCCCCCAAAGCTGAAACATCAAAGCCCGAAGCGTCGAAGCAGGAGCCTGCCGCACCTGCGCCTAAGGCGGAAGCGGTGCCGGTCGCCAACGGCCACGCAAGCGGTGAGCGCATCTTCGCCTCGCCGCTGGCCCGGCGCATTGCCAGGGAAGCCGGCGTCGATGTCGCGGCGCTGACAGGCTCCGGCCCGCATGGTCGCGTGGTCAAGGCCGATGTCGATGCCGCAATTTCCAGTGGCGGCGCCAAGGCGGCACCAGCAGCAAAAGCGGCGCCCGCCGGCACTCCGGCACCTGCGGCCGCAGCACCCAAGGCGATGTCGGACGAGCAGGTGCTCAAACTGTTTGCCGAAGGCTCCTACGAGCTGGTCCCCCACGACAATATGCGCAAGACCATTGCGCGGCGGCTGGTCGAAGCCAAGACCACCATCCCGCATTTCTATCTGACGCTCGACTGCGAGCTCGACGCACTTCTGGCCCTGCGCACGCAGATCAATGCGGCCGCGCCGGTGAAGAAGACCGAGAAGGGCGAAACGCCGGCCTACAAGCTGTCGGTCAACGACATGGTCATCAAGGCTCTTGCCATGGCGCTGATGGCGGTTCCGGATGCCAATGCGTCGTGGACAGAAAACGCCATGATCAAGCACAAGCACGCTGATGTCGGCGTTGCCGTATCGATCCCCGGCGGCCTGATCACCCCGATCATCCGGCGTGCTGACGAAAAGACGATGTCCGTCATCTCCAACGAGATGAAGGATCTTGCCGGCCGCGCCCGCAGCCGCAAGCTGAAGCCGGAAGAATATCAGGGCGGCACCACGGCGGTGTCCAATCTCGGCATGTTCGGCATCAAGGATTTTTCTGCCGTCATCAACCCGCCGCATGCGACGATCCTGGCGGTCGGCGCCGGCGAGCAACGCGCGGTGGTCAAGAACGGCGAGATCAAGATCGCCACGATCATGTCGGTGACGTTGTCGACCGATCACCGCGCCGTCGACGGTGCGCTCGGCGCCGAGCTGCTCGTCGCCTTCAAACGCATGGTCGAAAACCCGATGGGCATGCTGGTTTAAGAGAGGGGAACAGGGCGGTGCGGAAATTCTTCACCAGCCTTTTTGCCTTCTTTCTTTCCGGTTTGGCGGGCGGATTGGTGGCGCAGTGGCTCGCCGTCGCCACCAATGCCGACGTAGAGTACATCCTTGTGTTCATGATCTCGGCTCTCGTCATCGTCCTCGTGACGGTCGCGTTCTTCATCGCACAATTCATGTCGGACCCACGACGGGCAACAAAGCTGACCGCGACCATAGGGGTAGCGTTTTTTGTTCTCGTTGGAGTTTTCCTGATCGGCTGGACTTTCTCCCAGCCCCCAGGCAAGAGCCAGTGGTCGGGCGATCTTCCCATAGTCGCCGGTCTCGTCCTGCCAGGCATCGCTACGGTGCTGGTCCAGTGGCTTTTCGTGCGCTGGCGATTGGCGCGCTCGCAACCAGGTTTCGGCGGGGCAGGCACATGAAGACGGTCCTCTGCTACGGCGATTCGCTTACCTGGGGCTATGACGCGGCAGGCCTTGGCCGGCATCCGCTGGAAGATCGCTGGCCGAGCGTGCTGCAGGCGGCATTGGGCAGCGGCGTCGAGGTCATCGCCGAAGGCCTGAATGGCCGAACCACCGCCTTTGACGATCACTTGGCCGGAGCGGACCGCAATGGCGCAAGGCTGTTGCCAACCATCCTGACGACGCATGCGCCGATCGACTTGATCGTCATCATGCTCGGCGCCAACGATATGAAGCCGTGGATTCACGGTAATCCGGTCGCGGCCAAACAAGGCATGCAACGCCTGATCGATATCGTGCGCGGTCACGATTACCCGTTCGATTGGCCGGCGCCGCAGATCCTGATCGTCGCGCCGCCCGTAGTCAGCCGCACGGAAAACGCCGAGTTCAAGGAAATGTTCGCCGGCGGCGATGACGCATCAAAGCGGCTGGCGCCGCAATATTCCGCCCTTGCCGACGAGGCCGGCTGCGGCTTCTTCGATGCCGGCACGGTGGCCAAAACCACGCCGCTCGACGGCGTCCACCTGGACGCGGAAAACACGCGGAACGTCGGGCAAGCGCTGGCGCCGCTCGTGCGCCTCATGTTGGAATTGTGAAGGAGAAAGCCGTGGCTGAGAACTACGACGTCATCATCATCGGCTCCGGCCCCGGCGGCTATGTCACTGCAGTGCGTTCGGCCCAGCTTGGCTTCAAGACGGCGATCGTCGAGCGCGAGCACTTGGGCGGCATCTGCCTCAACTGGGGCTGCATTCCGACCAAAGCGCTGCTGCGCTCCGCCGAGATCATGCACTATTCGGATCATCTGAAGGACTACGGCCTGAAGATCGATGGCAAGGTCAGCGTCGACACAGCCGCCGTCGTCGATCGCTCGCGAAAGGTCTCGCTGCGGCTCAACGGCGGCGTCAGCTTCCTGATGAAGAAGAACAAGGTCGACGTCATCTGGGGCGAAGCCAAGCTGACCAAACCTGGCGAGATCGTCGTGTCGAAATCGTCGAAGAAGCCGATGGAGCCGCAGCCGCCGGCGCCCAAGGGCGTCAAGGGCGAGGGCACCTATAGCGCCAAGCACATCATCCTGGCGACCGGCGCCAGGCCGCGCGCGCTGCCTGGCATCGAGCCTGACGGCAAGTTGATCTGGACCTATTTCGAGGCGATGGTGCCGAAAGAGATGCCGAAATCGCTGCTGGTGGTGGGCTCGGGCGCCATCGGCATCGAGTTCGCCTCGTTCTACCGCACCATGGGCGCCGAGGTGACGGTGGTCGAACTGCTGCCGGCTGTGATGCCGGTCGAGGACGCCGAGGTCTCGAAATTCGCGCAGAAGCAGTTCGAGAAGCAGGGCATGAAGATCATCCTAGAAGCCAAGGTGACCAAGGTCGAGAAGGGCACTAACTCGGTCACCGCGCATGTCGAGATGAAGGACGGCAAGGTCGAGAAGATCACCGCCGATCGCATGATCTCGGCCGTCGGCGTACAAGGCAATATCGAGAACCTCGGCCTCGAGACGCTCGGCGTGAAGACGGACCGCGGTTGCGTCGTCGTCGACGGCTACGGCAAGACCAATGTGCCGGGCGTCTACGCCATCGGCGACGTTGCCGGACCGCCGATGCTCGCCCACAAGGCCGAGCATGAGGGCGTGGTCTGTGTGGAAAAGATCGCCAATTTCCCCGGCGTGCATGCCATCGACAAGCTGAAGATCCCGGGCTGCACCTATTGCAATCCGCAAGTCGCCTCGGTCGGACTGACGGAAGCCAAAGCGAAAGCCGACGGCAAGGACATCCGCGTCGGCCGCTTTCAGTTCGCGGCAAACGGCAAGGCGATTGCGCTCGGCGAGGACCAAGGCTTCGTCAAGACCATTTTCGACAAGAAGACCGGCCAGTTGCTGGGTGCCCACATGGTCGGCGCAGAAGTAACCGAACTGATCCAGGGCTTCGTCGTGGCGATGAATCTGGAGACCACCGAGGAAGAGCTGATGCACACGATCTTCCCGCACCCGACGCTGTCGGAGATGATGAAGGAGAGTGTACTCGACGCCTATGGTCGCGCACTGAATGCATGATAAATTAGTTGGGGCGAGTCTCACACGGAAGACACAAAGGAACTCGACGGCAGAGCAATTCGTTTCGCAGGCATCATCCATCATACAAGGAGAGGGCATATGGAAATGAACGGCGTGGGCTGGGTTGCAGCCATCATCATCGGCGGCCTGGCGGGATGGCTCGCCGAGATGGTCATGAAGAGCAATACCGGCATCCTCATGAACATCGTTCTCGGCATTGTCGGCGCAATCGTGTTGAACGCCATCTTGCAGGCCCTGAACATCGGCATCTTCGGCGTCGGCTGGATAGCCTATCTGATCACCGGCTTCATCGGTGCCTGCATTCTGATTGCGGTCGGACGACTGGTGCGCCGCTAACCTCTGTCGGCACTTGCTATGCGAAAAAGGCCACCGCGGCATGCGTGATCGCGGCCTTTTTCTTTTCGCCGAAAAGTCCTAGATGACGTGGGTAGAGCGAGCGCTGGACAAGCGCTTGCCAATGAGCCGGGTTTCACATGGTCACCGTCCTCGACACGATTGCCAATGCGCCGCGCCTGCGGCATCCTGAAAAGGCGCACAAGCCGGATCAGGACGTACTGCGCAAGCCTGACTGGATCCGCGTCAAGGCGCCGATGTCGAAAGGCTATGCCGAGACGCGCGAAATCGTGAAGTCTCACAAACTGGTGACGGTTTGCGAAGAGGCGGGCTGCCCCAATATCGGCGAGTGCTGGGAGAAGAAGCACGCCACCTTCATGATCATGGGCGAGATCTGCACGCGGGCCTGCGCCTTTTGCAATGTCGCCACCGGCATCCCGACCGCACTCGATCCCGACGAGCCGGCGCGTGTCGCGCATGCGGTCAAGCAAATGGGCTTGAGCCATGTCGTCATCACCTCCGTCGATCGCGACGATCTCGCCGATGGCGGGGCCCAGCATTTTGCCGATGTCATCCGTGCGATCAGGGCAGCAACCCCGTCGACGACGATCGAAATCCTGACGCCCGATTTCCTGCGCAAGGACGGTGCACTGGAGATCGTCGTGGCGGCCAAGCCGGACGTTTTCAACCATAATCTCGAGACCGTTCCGTCGAACTATCTGACTGTTCGGCCGGGTGCGCGCTATTTCCACTCGATCAGGCTCTTGCAGCGGGTCAAGGAACTCGACCCCTCGATCTTCACCAAGTCCGGCATCATGGTCGGCCTTGGCGAGGAGCGGAACGAAATCCTGCAGCTGATGGACGATTTGCGTTCGGCCAATGTCGACTTCATGACCATCGGCCAATATCTGCAGCCGTCGAAGAAGCACCATCCGGTGATCCGCTTCGTCACGCCGGAGGAATTCAAGTCCTTTGAGACGATCGGCAGGACCAAGGGCTTCCTGCTGGTAGCGTCGAGCCCACTGACGCGCTCGTCGCACCATGCCGGGGACGACTTTGCCAGGTTGCGCGCGGCGCGCGAAGCGTTTCTCAGGAAGTCCGCCTAACACACTGGTTTCATGCCACAATTCGAAGCCCATCGCCGCGTCGCGCATACGCCGGAACAGATGTTCGCTCTGGTTGCCGATATCGAATCCTATCCGCAATTCCTGCCGCTTTGCGAGGCACTTACGGTTCGTTCGCGCAAGGAACGCAACGGACGCACCCTGCTCATCGCGGACATGAGCATCGGCTACAAGGCGATCCGCGAGACTTTCACCACGCAGGTGCTGCTGAAGCCTGACGAGAACGCCATCGACGTCAAATATATCGACGGCCCGTTCAAATATCTCAGCAATGTCTGGCGCTTCGACCCGGCGGACGGCGGCGGTTGCAACGTCTGTTTCTTTATCGATTATGAGTTCAAGAGCCGCATTCTGGGTGCGCTCATGGGAACCATGTTCGACCGCGCCTTCCGCATGTTCTCCGAGGCGTTCGAGAAACGTGCCGAAATCATCTACGGCGCGCCATCGACAGCCTGATCCGCGGCGAGCGCGCGCAGACCCAGTTCAAGCGCATGTCGGACCGTCTCCCGGCGAATGAAATCACGGCCCTTGTCGGCGAACAGCTGGCATTCGCTGACCACCGGCCGGCCAGCCACGGCAACGCCGAACCAGACCAGGCCGACAGGTTTCTCCGCCGAGCCGCCGCCCGGACCGGCGATGCCAGTCACCGCCAGCGCGAGACCGGCCGGCGAATGCGCCAAGGCCCCGGCCGCCATCTCCACCGCAGTCTCGCGCGAGACCGCGCCGTGCGCTTCGAGCGTAGCGGCCGAGACGCCGAGCATCTCGGTCTTGGCCTGGTTGGAATAGGTGATGAAGCCGCGATCGACCACCGCGGAAGAGCCGGCGATGTCGGTCAGCGCGGCGATGATCATGCCGCCGGTGCAGCTCTCCGCCGTCGCCAGCATGATGCCGCGCTGCTGGCAGGCCTGAAGCAGGGCATCTGCGAGATCGCTATTGCTCACTCGGGGACATCCCCTGGAAATACAACGCTGGCGGTCGCGATGGCCGCTATGCCTTCCTCACGGCCGACGAAGCCGAGCTTCTCATTGGTTGTCGCCTTGATCGAGATGCGGTCGCGCGAAATTCGCAGCATTGCAGAAAGCGTTTCGGTCATGGCCTCGCGATGCGGGCCAACGCGCGGCGCCTCGCAGATCAGGGTGATGTCGGCGTTGGCGATGCGCCCGCCGCCCTCGCGCACCAGCTTCACCGCGTGTTCGACGAAGATGCGTGAAGCGGCCCCTTTCCACTGCGGGTCGGAGGGCGGGAAATGCGTGCCGATGTCACCGGCGCCGCAGGTGGCCAGCAGGGCGTCGGTCAAGGCATGGAGACCGACATCGGCATCCGAATGGCCGGATAACTTCCTGTCGTGTGGAATGGCGACGCCGCACAGGGTGACATGGTCGCCGGGCTCGAACGCATGCACGTCATAGCCATTGCCGGTTCGGATGTCGGGAAAACGTGGGGCGCTGGAAAGCCGCTGGTCCGCCATTGCAATATCCCGTGCCCAGGTCAGTTTGACATTGTCCGGCGAGCCGGGAACGATCTTCACCGGAATATGCGCCCATTCGGCGATTGCCGCATCGTCGGTAAAATCCGCCTTGCCCAGATGATGAGCCTTTTCGTGCGCGGCCAGGATCGGCCAGAACGGAAAGCCTTGTGGTGTTTGTGCGGCATGGAGCCCGGCCCTGGACACTGTTTCGCCGATCATGCCTTCGGCCGTTTCGCGCTTCAGCGTATCGGCAACGGGCAAAGCAGGCAGCGCTCCCTGGCGCTCTTCAATGGCGGCGATCGTACGGTCTATCAGTTCCGCATCGACAAACGGCCGAGCCGCATCATGGATCAGGACCCGGCCCGGCGCATGGCTTCTCAACGCCAGCAGTCCAAGCCGGACGGACTCCTGGCGTGACGTACCGCCGATCACCGCGACGACACGGTCGGCGTTCGCGCCGGCGGCGCGGCGGAAAAGCGCGTCGTCTTCGGCATGTATAGCAACGACGACAGCTCCAATTTTCGGATGCGTCAGAAAGGCGTCGAGCGTGCGTGCGATAACGGCGCCGCCGCCAATCTGCTGGTACTGCTTCGGCCCCTTGGCCTGTCCGGCGCGCGCGCCGCGGCCGGCGGCAACGATGACCACCGCGACCTTGTCGTCCGCAGCTTGCTTTTCGTTGACATCTCTCATGCCGAGACGCTTAGCGCATGATCCCGAAAAGTGATATCGCTTTCGGAAGACCCAGGATTGATGCGGTGCGGCGATCCGTATTTTCCCAAATGCGCCTTAATATCACGACATTGCGCGTTGCACATTGCCATCATTCTGGCTAGAGAATGTGCAGCAACCGAAGGTGCTTGGTTTTTGTGCATGCCTGATGTGACCAAATTGGCTTCGCCGCTGGATGTGGGTGGCGTGAGAATCCACAACCGCGTGTTTCTCGCGCCGATGTCGGGCATCACCGACGAACCGTTTCGGCAGCGCGCCCATGCGCATGGCGCCGGGCTGGTTGTTTCGGAAATGGTGGCGAGCGGGGAGCTTGCAAAGGGCAGGGCTGGCTCGGGCCTGCGCATCCGTCATTCCGGGCTGCCTGTCCACATGGTCCAGCTTGCCGGCCGTGAGGCGGTGCACATGGCCGAGGGCGCGCGAATCGCAGCCGGCGAAGGCGCCGACATCATCGACATCAATATGGGCTGTCCGGCCAAGAAGGTGACGGGCGGCTATGCCGGTTCGGCACTGATGCGAGACCTCGACCACGCGCTGTCGCTGATCGAAGCGGTAGTCGGCGCGGTCGACGTGCCGGTCACGGTCAAGATGCGGCTCGGCTGGGACGAAGGCGCGCTCAACGCGCCGATGCTGGCGCGACGCGCTGAGCAGGCCGGGGTGATGATGGTGACGGTGCACGGCCGCACGCGTTGCCAGTTCTATCAGGGCACGGCCGACTGGCGTGCCATTGCACGCGTCAAGCAGGCCGTCTCGATCCCTGTGGTTGCCAATGGCGATGTCGGCTCGCCGGCGGAGGCTGCGTCGATCCTCGACCAGTCCGGCGCCGACGCGGTGATGATCGGCCGCGCGCACTATGGCGCGCCTTGGACGGCCGGCAGCATTGTAGCGGCCGCGCTGGCCGAGCCGGTAGCCGGCATGCCGGCCAGCCCGCAAGCGCTGGGCGACTACGTCATTGGCCATTACGAAGACATGCTGACGCTCTATGGCGTGGAAAGCGGATTGCGCCAGGCGCGCAAGCATCTCGGCTGGTATCTCGACCGCCACGCCGCGACAAGCGACGACCGGCGCAAGGCCATACTCACGTCCTTCGAGCCTGGGCGTGTCGTTGCCTTGCTGCGCGACGTATTTTCAAGCGCTCCCGAAGCGGCGAACCTGCGGAGTGCGGCATGAACGCCACCGTCACACAGAGCACGGATATGGCGGACGCCGCGCATATTGTGCTCAACACCATTCGCCGGCCGGTGATCATGGTCGATCCGCAAGGCTTCATCACCTTCGCCAATGCCGATGCCGAGGATTTTTTCCGTTCGAGCGCCACGATGCTCGCGCGCAATACGCTGCACAAGCTCATTCCTTTCGGCAGTCCGCTGCTGACGCTTGTCGACCAGGTGCGCGAGCGCCGGGCGCCAGTCAACGAATACCGGGTGGACGTGTCGTCGCCGCGGCTCGGCATCGAGAAGGTGGTCGATCTCTACGTCGCGCCTGTGACGGAATTTCCAGGCTCCGTCGTGGTAATGTTCCAGGAACGCTCAATGGCCGACAAGATCGACCGGCAGATGACGCATCGCGGTGCGGCGCGCTCGGTCACCGGCCTTGCCGCGATGCTTGCCCATGAGATCAAGAACCCGCTGTCGGGCATTCGTGGTGCCGCGCAGCTGCTTGAACTGTCGGCGTCCGACGAGGATCGCGCACTGACCAGGCTGATCACCGACGAGACCGACCGCATTGTCTCGCTGGTCGACCGCATGGAGGTGTTTTCGGACGAGCGGCCGATCGACCGCTACCCCGTCAACATCCATGTCGTGCTCGACCATGTCAAGGCAATCGCCAAGAACGGTTTTGCCAAGAGGATCAAGATATTAGAGGATTATGATCCATCATTGCCTCCGGTCTTTGCCAATCGCGACCAGCTCATCCAAGTATTCCTCAATCTGGTAAAAAATGCCGCCGAGGCGATCGGCAGCGATCCGCAGGGCGAGATCATGCTGTCGACCGCCTTCCGCCCGGGCATCCGTGTTTCCGTGCCCGGAACGCAGGACCGCGTGTCGCTGCCATTGGAATTCTGCGTGCGCGACAACGGTTCGGGTGTCTCCGAGGATATCCTGCCGATCCTGTTCGATCCCTTCATCACCACCAAGCCGAACGGCTCCGGTCTCGGTCTGGCGCTGGTCGCAAAGATCGTCGGCGAGCATGGCGGCATTATTGAATGCGAATCGACGCCGCGCGGGACCACCTTCCGTATCCTGATGCCGGCGTGGAAAGAAACTCAGTTTGGCACCGACGACGACGGTGAAGGAGACCGCAAATGACCGTTCGCGGCAATATTCTCGTCGCTGACGACGATGCGGCCATCCGCACAGTCCTCAACCAGGCGCTTTCGCGCGTCGGCCACGACGTGCGTGTCACCTCCAATGCTTCGACGCTGTGGCGCTGGGTTGCGGCGGGCGAGGGCGATCTGGTTATCACCGACGTTGTCATGCCTGACGAGAACGCCTTCGACATGCTGCCGCGCATCAAGAAGGCGCGACCGGAACTGCCGGTCATCGTCATGAGTGCGCAGAACACGTTCATGACTGCGATCCGGGCCTCCGAAACCGGAGCCTATGAATATCTGCCGAAACCGTTCGACCTGACGGAGCTGCTCAACATCGTCAACCGCGCGCTTTCCGAGCCGCGGCGGCCCAAGATCGATACGCGTGCCGACGAGCCGCCTGAAACGATGCCGCTGGTCGGCCGCTCGGCGGCCATGCAGGACATCTACCGCATGCTGGCGCGCATGATGCAGACCGACCTGACGGTGATGATCTCAGGCGAATCGGGTACCGGCAAGGAACTGGTGGCGCGCGCGCTGCATGAATATGGCCGTCGTCGTGGTGGCCCCTTCGTCGCCATCAACATGGCGGCGATCCCACGCGACCTGATCGAATCGGAACTATTCGGGCACGAGAAGGGCGCCTTTACCGGTGCACAGAACCGCTCCACTGGCCGTTTCGAGCAGGCCGAAGGCGGCACGCTCTTCCTCGACGAGATCGGCGACATGCCGATGGAAGCGCAGACGCGGCTGCTGCGTGTGCTGCAGCAGGGCGAATACACCACGGTCGGCGGCCGCACGCCGATCAAGACCGACGTGCGCATCGTCGCCGCTACCAACAAAGACCTACGCACGCTGATCAATCAGGGGCTTTTCCGCGAGGACCTGTTCTACCGCTTGAACGTTGTGCCGCTCAGGCTGCCGGCGCTGCGCGAGCGATCGGAGGACATTCCGGACCTCGTCCGGCACTTCTTCAAGCTCGGCGCCAGCGAAGGCCTGCAGACCAAGCGCATTTCCACCGGCGGCATCGAGCTGATGAAGCGCTACCCATGGCCCGGTAATGTGCGCGAACTCGAAAACCTCATCCGCAGGCTGGCCGCACTGTATTCGCAGGACGAGATTTCCGCCGAGATCATCGAGGCGGAGTTGAAGACCGGCGAAAGGCCTGTCGTTCCAGGTGGCGGCAACCTCATTCCCGACGACCTTTCCATCGGCCAGGCGGTGGAGCATTTCCTGCAACGCTATTTTGCCTCGTTTGCCGGCGACTTGCCCCCGGCCGGGCTCTATCAGCGAATCCTCTCCGAGGTCGAATACCCGCTGGTCCTCGCCTCGATGACCGCAACGCGCGGTAACCAGATCAAGGCCGCCGAATTGCTGGGGCTCAACCGCAACACGCTGCGCAAAAAGATTCGCGAACTCGGCGTCAACGTCTACAAATCGTCCAGGCAGGTCTAGACGAATCCCTTTACGAGCGCTTTCCAGGGGATCGATTGCCGAAAGATTTCCGTCTCGGCCACACTTGTTGCATAATCGCCACAATGCGTTGCATACATCCGACGCAATTACTGGCTCTAGACGGCGACATGGCCCTGCACGCACCGACACTGAGCAAATCGCTTTTCAGCAATACGGGCGCGCGAGACGGTCGCCGGCTGCTCGCGCTGCCGGGCGTGATCGCCGTTGCCGGTGCGCTGGTGACGGCGGCGATCTCCTTCGCCATTCTGGTCGGCGCGACGCCGATCACGCCCGACGCGAGGACGACGCTGGCGCTGATTGCGCTTAATGCGGCGTTCGTCCTGTTTCTGATCTTGCTGGTCGGCCGCGAGGTGCATCGCATTCTGATGGCACGACGGCATGGCAAGGCTGCGTCGCGCCTGCATGTGCGCATAGTGGCGATGTTTGCGCTAGTCGCCGCCATCCCCGCGATCATGGTGGCGATCATCGCGTCGATCACGCTCGACATCGGCCTCGACCGCTGGTTCGAGATCCGCACCAAGACGATCGTCAATTCGTCGTTGTCTATCGCTGACGCCTATGTGCAGGAAAACGCGCGAAATCTTCAGGGCACGACGTTGTCGATGGCTTACGACCTCGACGCTTCGCGCACGCTTTATGGCCTCGATCGTACCGGTTTTCTCGACCTCATGAACAAGGAGGCGGTGGGACGCTCGCTGGCGCACGCAGCACTCATCAAGCCCGATGGTTCCTTCGTTATGAGCGCCAAGACCGACGCGGACTTTGCCATGCCGGAGCCGCCTAAGGGCGCCGTGGCAAGCGCTGCCGACGGCAAGCCGGTGCTGATAGAACCGCGCACCCGCAACATCATGGGTGCCATCGTCAAGCTGCGCGAGATCGACGGCCTCTATCTCTACACCATCCGCCTCGTCGATCCCGAGGTGATCAAGGCGCGGCAGATCGTCAAATCCAACACCGCCGAATATCGCGGTCTCGAAGACAATCGCCGCACCTCGCAAGTGGCTTTCGCGCTTCCCTATCTGTCGCTGACGCTGATCATCATCCTGTCCGCCATCTGGACCGGCATTGCGGTGGCCGACCGCCTGGTGCGGCCGATTCGTCAGCTCATCGGCGCGGCCGATGAGGTCGCTACCGGCAATCTCGACGTAGCCGTGCCTGTCCGCCCCTCCGACGGTGACGTCGCCTCGCTCGGCGACACCTTCAACAAGATGCTGATGGAGCTGAAATCGCAGCGCAACGAGATCCTGTCGGCCAAGGATTTGATCGACGAGCGGCGGCGCTTTTCGGAGGCGGTGCTTGCCGGCGTCACCGCCGGGGTCATCGGCGTCGATCCATATGGGATCGTCACCATCGTCAACCGTTCGGCCGAAACGATGCTGGCCATATCCGCCACGGCAGCGCTTGGGCAGAACCTTTCCGCCGTGCTGCCGCATGTCGGCCGCGTCTTCGAGATCGGCCGCAAATCGGGCAAGCCGGTCTATCGCGAACAGGTCACCTTCTATCGTGCCGGCACCGAACGGACCTTCAACGTGCAGATCACGATTGAAGCCGGCGACGACGGTTCGGAGGATAAATCCTACGTCGTGACAGTCGACGACATTACCGATCTGGTCCAGGCACAGCGTTCCTCCGCATGGGCCGACGTGGCGCGGCGCATTGCCCACGAGATCAAGAACCCGCTGACGCCGATCCAGCTTTCGGCCGAGCGCATCAAGCGCCGTTACGGCAAGGTCATCACCGAGGACCGTGAGGTTTTCGATCAATGCACCGACACCATCATCCGCCAAGTGGAGGACATCGGCCGCATGGTCGACGAGTTCTCGGCGTTCGCCCGCATGCCGAAACCGGAAATGAAGGCCATCGATCTGCGCGATTCGTTGCGCGAAGCCTCGTTCCTGGTCGAAGTGAGCCGCGCCGACATCACCTTCGAGCGCGTCTTCGGCAATGAGCCGCTCAAAGGCACGTTCGACAGCCGGCTGATGGCGCAGGCGTTCGGCAACGTCATCAAGAATGCTGCCGAAGCCATCGACGGACTTGATGCAGAGGATCGTCCGCACGGCATAATCCGGATTCAAGCCGGGCGTCAGAATGGCGCGATTCGAATCGACGTCATCGACAACGGCAGGGGCTTGCCGCGCGAAAACCGGCAGCGCTTGCTCGAGCCTTACATGACGACACGCGAGAAAGGCACCGGGCTTGGCCTCGCTATCGTCAAGAAGATCGTGGAGGACCATGGCGGGCGACTCGAATTGCACGATGCACCAGCGGACTTCCACGATGGGCGGGGTGCAATGATCAGCATCATCCTGCCGGTTGCCGCCACCGTTCCGGTACGCGGCGAGGGCAAGACGGAACACGAAAAAGAAACTGAAAAGGTCGGTAATGGCGTCTGATATTCTCATCGTCGATGACGAGGAAGACATCCGCGAACTCGTCGCCGGTATCCTGAGCGACGAAGGTCACGAAACACGCACGGCGTTTGACGCCGACAGCGCGCTTGCGGCGGTTGCCGACCGGGCACCCAGGCTGGTCTTCCTCGACATCTGGCTGCAGGGCTCGCGGCTCGATGGCCTGGCCTTGCTGGACGAGATCAAGACGATGCACCCGAACCTGCCGGTGGTGATGATCTCGGGCCACGGCAATATCGAAACGGCAGTCTCGGCCATCCGCCGCGGCGCCTATGATTTCATCGAAAAGCCATTCAAGGCCGACAGGCTGATCCTCATTGCCGAACGGGCGCTCGAAACCTCCAAATTGAGACGCGAGGTTTCGGATCTCAAGCTGCGCAGCGGCGAGACTTTCGACCTCATCGGCATGTCGTCGGCAATGAGCCAATTGCGCCAGACCATCGAGCGCGTCGCGCCGACCAACAGCCGCGTCATGATCATTGGCCCCTCCGGCTCGGGCAAAGAACTGGCGGCGCGCGCCATCCACGCACTGTCGGCGCGCAAGAGTGCACCGTTTGTGACGCTGAGCGCCGCCAACATCACGCCTGAGCGTATGGAGATCGAGTTGTTCGGCACCGAATCGAACGGCGTCGAACGCAAGGTCGGCGCGCTGGAGGAAGCCCATCGCGGCATTCTCTACATCGATGAAGTGGCCGACATGCCGCGCGAGACGCAAAACAAGATCCTGCGCGTGCTGGTCGAACAGCAGTTCGAGCGGGTAGGGGGCACCAAGCGGGTCAAGGTCGACGTGCGCATCGTCTCGTCGACCTCGCAGAACCTGGAAGCCATGATCGCCGACGGCCGTTTCCGTGAGGACCTTTATCATCGCCTGGCCGTGGTTCCGGTCATGGTGCCGGGACTGGCCGAGCGTCGCGAGGACATTCCTTATCTGGTCGACAATTTCATGAAGCAGATCGCTCGCCAGGCCGGCATCAAGCCGCGCCGCATCGGCGACGACGCGCTGGCGGTGCTGCAGGCGCATAACTGGCCGGGCAACGTTCGCCAGTTGCGCAACAATGTCGAGCGGCTGATGATCCTGGCGCGCGGCGACGATGTCGATGCGCCGATCACCGCCGATCTCCTGCCTGCCGAGATCGGCGACGTCATGCCGCGCACTCCAAACAAATCCGATCAGCACATAATGGCGCTGCCGCTGCGGGAAGCGCGCGAACAATTCGAGAAGGACTATCTGATCGCCCAGATCAACCGTTTTGGCGGCAATATCTCGAAGACGGCAGAGTTTATCGGCATGGAACGCTCTGCATTGCACCGCAAGCTGAAGTCGCTGGGCGTCTGACAGCCAAACCAGTCGTGGCCCACCCAATTATCGGTTACGGCGGTCTTGGAATCGCATAAGAAAGCTGGACTTCTTTCAGGGATTAGCCATGCCGCGCATTGCGTATGTGAACGGGCGCTACGTCGCTCACGCCGAAGCTTCCGTGCATATCGAGGACCGTGGCTATCAATTCGCCGACGGCGTCTACGAGGTCTGCGAGGTGGCACGAGGCTTCATCGTCGACATGCCGCGCCATCTCGCCCGATTGAACCGCTCACTTGCCGAACTCTCGATCGATTGGCCGATCACGCGCGGCGTGCTGCCGCTCGTCATGCGCGAGGTGGTGCGCCGCAACCATGTCGTCGACGGCCTGGTCTATGTCCAGGTGACACGCGGCGTCGCCAGCCGCGAGTTTTTCTTCCCCCCGGCGGACACGAAGCCGTCGCTGGTGGTGACTGCCAAAAAAGCCGATCCTGCAGCTGCCGCGAAGCGGGCCGAGAGCGGGATCCGGGTTATCACGGTGCCGGAGAACCGGTGGGATCGGGTCGATATCAAGTCGGTCGGCCTACTGCCGAACGTGCTGGCCAAGCAGAAAGCCAAGGAAGCCGGCGCTCAGGAGGCCTGGTTCGTCGATGTCGACGGCACCGTCAAGGAAGGTGGATCGTCGAACGCCTGGATCATCACCGGGGATGGCGTGCTGGTGACGCGGCCGGCCGAGCACGGCATCCTGCGAGGCATCACCCGTACGACGCTGTTCGACGTGGCCGCCAAGCTCGGCCTGAAGATCGAGGAGCGCGGTTTTTCGGTGGCTGAAGCCAAGGCCGCGCGCGAGGTTTTCATCAGCTCCGCGACCACGATTGCCATGCCGGTGGTGGCGATCGATGGCGCTCCCGTCGCCAACGGCCACCCGGGCTCGATAACAGTTTCATTACGGCAGGCCTTTTTTGACGTTGCGGAAAAAAGTCCAGCCTGATAACCGCACAGATGGAATGAACATCAATATATCTCGTTCTGCTTGTCGTTACTGACGGCAACATGGTGTTTGCGTGCTTGACATGTGCCGGCTAATTTGGCGCATTGGCCTGCAAACCGAAGGGGATCGGCGAAAGACAAGAACAATGGCGGAACGATCGCAAAATCTTCAGGACCTGTTCCTGAATTCAGTTCGCAAGAGCAAAAATCCACTCACCATCTTTCTCATCAACGGCGTGAAGCTGACCGGCGTGGTCACTTCGTTCGACAATTTCTGCGTTCTGCTGCGTCGCGACGGCCATTCCCAGCTTGTCTACAAGCACGCTATTTCCACGATCATGCCGAGCCAGCCGGTTCAGATGTTCGATGGTGAGGAAAGCCAGGGCGCCTGATTGGCACGTGAGAAAGACGCGGACCGCAGCGTTCGCGGAAAACCAGCACATCAGACCGGGACAGAGGCCAACGGCCCGACCCGGGCGGTGGTTATCGTGCCGGTGCTTACCCGGCAGCCTCGTGGCGACGACGACACCAACCGCCCCCGCCTGACCCGTTCCGCCGAGGCTCGTCGCGACGAGGCCGTCGGCCTCGCCAGCGCAATCGACCTCGACCTGGTCCACACGGCGGTGGTGACCGTCAACGATCCACGCCCGGCGACCTTGCTCGGCAGCGGCAAGGTGGCGGAGTTCGCTGAGATCGTCAAAGAGGGCCACGCGGAAGTGGTCATTGTCGATCATCCGCTGACCCCGGTACAGCAGCGCAACCTCGAAAAAGAGTTGAACGCCAAGGTGCTCGACCGCACCGGGCTGATCCTGGAGATTTTCGGCGAGCGCGCCCGCACCAAGGAAGGCACGCTGCAGGTCGATCTTGCCCATCTCAACTACCAGAAAGGCCGCCTTGTGCGGAGCTGGACCCACCTCGAGCGCCAGCGTGGCGGCGCCGGCTTTCTCGGCGGCCCTGGCGAGACCCAGATCGAGTCGGATCGGCGTGTGCTGCAGGACAAGATCACCAAGCTGAAGCACGAGCTCGAAACTGTGCGCCGCACCCGCGACCTGCACCGCGCCAAGCGCAAGAAGGTGCCATTTCCGGTGGTGGCGATCGTCGGCTACACCAATGCTGGCAAGTCGACTCTGTTCAACCGGATGACCGGAGCAGGGGTGCTGGCCGAAGACATGCTGTTTGCCACGCTCGACCCGACGCTGCGCCGCGTGCGCCTGCCGCACGGCACGCCGATCATCCTTTCCGATACGGTCGGCTTCATTTCCGACCTGCCAACGCATCTGGTCGCGGCCTTCAGGGCGACGCTGGAGGAAGTGGTCGAGGCAGACCTCGTCATTCATCTGCGCGACATCTCCGATCCCGATACGGCCGCGCAGGCCGAAGATGTCGAGCGCATCCTTGCCGATCTCGGCGTCGATGCCCGCGATAGCAAGCGCGTCATCGAAGTATGGAACAAGATCGACCGGCTCGACGAGGGCAACCGGGCGCGGCTGCTTGCCGATGGTGCTGACGGCAAGAAGGCACCGCCGATCGCCATATCGGCGGTAACCGGCGAGGGCATCGATGCGCTGAAGGCGATCATCGAGACGATGATGTCGGGCGAACTGGAGACGTTCACCGTCACACTCAAGCCCGACCAACTCGGCGTCGTCGACTGGCTTTACCGCAACGGCGACATCGTCTCGCGCGACGACAATGAGGATGGCAGCGTGACCGTCGCGCTCAAGGCTACACACAGCGCTCGGCAGGAGATCGAAAGCCGATTGCGCCGTCAAAACAACGGGTAGAGGCGTTTACTTCGCGCTTTTTGCCTGCTGCCAGAGCGCTTCCATCTCGTCCAGCGTCGCCTCTTCGAGGCTGTTTCCCGACGCTTGCAGCGTCCGCTCGACATAGTGGAAGCGCGACCGGAATTTTTCGTTGGTGCCGCTGAGTGCCGCTTCGGAATCAATTTTGAGGTGCCGGCCGAGATTGACGACCGCAAACAGCATGTCGCCGAACTCGTCCTTGATCGGCGCAGTGTCGCCTTTGGCCAGCGCCTCGCGTAGTTCGCCGATCTCCTCCTCGATCTTGTCGAGGATCGGCGCCGCCTCGCTCCAGTCGAAGCCGACGCGGGCGGCCTTTTCCTGCAGCTTGAGCGCCCGGGTCAGCGCGGGCAGGGCGACCGGCACACTGTCGAGAAAGCCCTTGCCATGGTCTTCCGGGTCGAGCCCACGGGCGAGGCGCGCACTGCGCTTCTCCGCCTTTTCCTCTGCCTTGATCTTTTCCCACATGCCCTTGGCCATGCCGGCGCAGCGCGCCTTGTCGTCGCCGAAGACATGGGGGTGGCGGCGGATCATTTTTGTGGTGATGGCCAGGACCACATCGCCGAATGAAAATTCGCCGGCCTCCTCGGCCATTTGCGCGTGGTAGACCACTTGCAGCAGGAGATCGCCGAGTTCATCCCGCAGATCGTCCAGATCGCCGCGCGCAATGGCGTCCGCCACTTCGTAGGCTTCCTCGATCGTGTACGGCGCGATTGTCGAAAAGTCCTGCTCGATATCCCACGGGCAGCCGGTTTCCGGCGCCCGCAGCGCGGCCATGATCTCGATCAGCCGGGAAATGTCTTTCGAGGGTTTCATCAGGCGAACGCTATCCTGTACCCGGCCGCGCGGCCAACGGCTTCAGACGGCGAGGGCGTCCTGTCCACAGATGGGCGGCCAGACTATGATCCGAAAGTGGAAGCCGGTTTCCCGAAAAGATCCTAGTTAGCAAAAGCATCAGTCGAGCACGGAGACGATCGCCTTGGCGAGCGCATCCATGCCGTCCTCGGGCAGGCCGGCAACATTGATGCGGCTGTCGCCGACCATGTAGATGCCATGCTCGGCGTGCAGCCGCTCGACTTGCGCTTCCGACAGGCCAAGCCGGGAAAACATGCCGCGATGGCTGGCGACGAAATCGAAACGGTCGGAGTTGGACTGCCGGCGCAGCGCCTCGGCGAACTGGACGCGCAGCCGCAGCATGCGCAGCCGCATCTCTTCAAGCTCTGCCTCCCAATCGGAACGCAATGCGGGGTCTTCAAGCACGATGCGCACCGCCGCCGCGCCGTGGTCCGGCGGCATCGAATACATGGCACGTGCCGCCGACAGCATCTGGCCCATCGCCAAATCCGCCTGCGCGCCGTCTTTCGCCATGATCAGCGCTGCACCGACTCGGTCGCGATAGACGGCAAAGTTCTTCGAGCAGCTCGAGGCAACGACCATTTCCGGAACTTTTGCCGCCAGAAGGCGCAAGCCGGCGGCATCCGCATCAAGCCCGTCGCCAAAGCCCTGATAGGCGATGTCGACAAAGGGCACCAGGCCGCGCTCAACGACAAGATCGGCAATGGCAGCCCATTGCGAGATGTCTAGATTGGCGCCTGTCGGGTTATGGCAACAGCCATGCAACAATACGACGTCGCCAGGATTCGCGGTTCTCAATGCATTCAGCATGTCGTCGAAGCGAACCGCACCAGAAGCAGCGTCGAAATAGGGATATTCGCGTGTCTGCAGGCCAGCGGCGCGCATCACCGGCATGTGGTTCGGCCATGTCGGATCCGACAGCCAGACCATCGCGTCGGTGCGGGTCCTTTTCAGCAGCTCTGCTACCAGCCGCAGCGCGCCGGAGCCGCCTGGCGCCTGCGCCGCACGAATGCGCGTCATGTCGGCGACTGGGCCGAACACCAACCTGGCCACCGCCGCGTTGAAGGCGGTATCGCCGGCAAGGCCGAGATAGGTCTTGGTATCCTGGCCCTGCAGCAGCCGCTTTTCGGCTTCGCGCACCGCGCGCATCACCGGCGTCTTGCCGTCGCGATCCCTATAAACGCCGACCCCAAGATCGACCTTGTCGGGACGCGGATCGGCGCGATAGAGACCGATCAAGGCCAGGATCTTGTCGGCAGGCGCGGGCTGGAGATTTTCGAACATCGATAAGGTTCCGTTGGCGGCGGAGTGATACGCAAACCGGCCGTACTTTGCCAGCAGTTTCATATGCGTCAACTCGGCGCCGGTTTGCCTCGAGGGCGGCCGATACTATCTGGCGGGCGAGAGCGGGCCCGATATCTCCCAGGACGAGAACGCGGCGAGCCGTAAGAAAATTTCGGGGAGAGCGGGATTAACATCCCGACCTGCTCCGTAAACAGGACATGAAACGGCCGATGCCACGCTTCGATATTCTGGGACAGCTCGGTTCGCTGCGCCGCTATGCACGCTCGCTGACGCGCGACAGCGCCGATGCAGAGGATCTGGTGCATGATGCGCTGGTGCGTGCCTATGAGCGACGCGGCAGCTTCCGCTCCGGCGGAAATCTTCGCGTATGGCTGCTGTCGATCGTCCATAATGCATTCATCGACGGTCTGCGGTCCCGCAAATCCGAAGCAATGCGCATCGAACAGGCCGGCTATCTCGCCGAGGCGAATGTCCCGGCTCCGCAGGAACATTCGGTCCGTCTGGCGCAGGTGCGCGAAGCGTTTTTCGAATTGCCGGAGGAGCAGCGTTCGGCGTTGCATCTCGTCGCCATCGAGGGGCTTAGCTACAGCCAGGCCGCTGAGGTGAGTGGCGTGCCGCTTGGCACGCTGATGTCGCGCATCGGCAGGGCGCGTGCGGCCCTGCGCGAGATGGAGGACGCGGTGCCGGCACGCGCGAAAGGCCATCTGAAGATCGTCGGAGGTGGATCATGAACCAACTGCGCGATCCCGTGACCGACGCCGATCTCGACGCCTATGTCGACGATCAGCTGGACGTGGCTCGTCGCATCGAGGTCGAGGCGTTCCTTTCGGCCCGCCCGGACGCGGCCGCGCGGGTGATGTCCGACTTACGGATGCGTGACGAATTGCGCGTGGCGCTTGCCGGATCGAAAGGCATGGCGCGGCCCGCGACGGCCGATGCTGCACGGCGGCTGGAGCGGGGATTGGCGCGCGGCCGCGTCCTTGGTGCTTTGCAGCGAGCTGCGGCAGTCGCTGTCTTCGTCGCTGCCGGCTGGCTTGCGAACGGGCTCATCGGACCGATATCGGTGACGGAAGTCGTCGCTTCGACCCATCCGCCGGCCTATGTGGAGGACGCGGTCCGGGCGCACCGCACGACGCTCGTGCGCGAGGCGATGTCGTCGCAACCCGAAGCACCCGGCTACAATGCCGACGAAATCCGCGCCGCGACGGCGATCGTGATGCCATCGCTGCCAGCGGACTGGACGGTCCGTGACGTGCAGATCTATCCATCGCAATTCGGACCGAGCATCGAGATGGCTGTCGAGACGAAAGAGATGGGGCTGGTCTCGTTGTTCGCGATCAGGCCCGGAACATTCGACGTCGTCAAGCCGACCGTCGTTCCCTCGGGCGAAGTTTCCTCGGCTTATTTCCAGATCGGCGAGGTCGCCTACGCGGTCGTCGGACGCAGCGATGTCGGCGGTCTCGATCGCACGGCCGAAGCGCTCGCCAAAACGCTTTACTGATCGACCTGCAAGAAGGAGAACCACATGAACAATCTCGGATATATCGGGGCCGGAGCCCGAGCCGGAGCCGTCTACGATGAAGGCCTGCGCCGGCACATGCTGCGCGTCTATAACTATATGGGCCTTGGCCTCGTCGTTACGGGCGTGATCGCGTTCGTGGTGGCTTCCACGCCCGCCCTTTACGTGCCGATCTTCTCCACACCGCTGAAATGGGTGGTGATGCTGGCCCCGCTGGCCTTTGTGCTCTTGTTCTCGTTTCGGATGCAGGCGATGTCGGCAGCCGGCGCCCAGGCGATGTTCTGGGCATTCTGCGCGGTGATGGGCCTGTCGCTGGCTTCCGTGTTCCTGGTCTTTACCGGCACCAGCATCGCACGCACCTTCTTCATCGCCGCCACCATGTTCGGCGCGACCAGCCTTTACGGGTACACGACCAAACGCGACCTGACGCAGTTTTCGTCGTTCCTGATCATGGGCCTGATCGGCGTGGTGATCGCCAGTATCGTCAATATCTTCCTGGGCTCGACCGCGCTCCAATTCGCGATCTCTGTGATCGGCATCGCCGTCTTCATCGGCCTCACCGCCTGGGATACCCAGACGATCAAGGAGCAGTATGCGGAAAACTTCGGCGCGGAATCACAGCAGAAACTCGCTGTCTTCGGTGCATTCTCGCTCTATCTGAACTTCATCAACATCTTCCAACTGCTGTTGAACTTCACCGGCGAGCGCGAATAGCCGGCGTTGAACCAAGACCGGAGTTGAACATCATGGACAGAAACGATCAGCAAGCGATCGGACAGCTCTTCGAGAAGTTGGCAAACGCCGAGCGCCAGGCGCCGCCGCGCGATGCCGAAGCAGAGCGCTTCATCCAGGACCAGATCACCCAGCAGCCTGGGGCGCCATATTACATGGCCCAGACGATCGTGGTGCAGGAGCAGGCCCTGAACGCAGCTCAGGCGCGCATAGAAGAACTGGAGGAGCAGGCGCGGCAGCCGGCCGGCGGTGGACCGCTCAGCGGCTTGTTCGGCCGCAGCGGCGGCAGGCGCTCAGGCTCGGTTCCGCGGGTAGGGCGCACCGCCTCCGTTGCAACTGAAGGGCCGCAGGACACGCCACAGCGGGCAGGCGGCGGTTTTCTTGCCGGCGCCGCGCAGACCGCGATGGGCGTGGCGGGCGGCGTGCTGCTCGGCAACGCGATCGCCGGCGTGTTTGGCGGCAGCGAAGCGAAGGCAGCTGAACAGCCGACGCCGCAGCCGGACGAAGCCGATCAGGCAGGCGATTCCAGCTCCGATAATGGCGGTGACTTCGGTGATATGGAGTTCTGACGAGCGACCCAGCCTGTGCCTGTGCTGGCGCTGGTGACGATTGCGGGTCAGCATAGGCGAGGTGGCGAGGGCAACATCCGGGAAGCGAGCCCTCGCCGGCGGCTAATAGCCCAGGCGCTTCAGTTCAGCCTTGACCGCCGCGATCGTCTTGAAGCGGAAGTGCTTCGTTGCGCCGTCTCGCCAATGGCAGTCGCATGTGGCATCGAACTTCCGGCTCGCTTTCAATTGAGTCAGCGCCTTCTGACCTGGCTTGGGGCCATCGAAGATGCGAACTTCGTAGAGCGTCCCTTCGACATCGTAGTGCATCTGAGCCCAGGAAAGTATCACGATCAGTTCCTTTGCCGGGTCGTGGTCGGCGTTGGCGAGGCCGAGCGCTATGTCCGGTGTGTCGCCCTCTTGTTCACCGATCGTGACCTGGATTACGCGATATCTGTTGTCAGCTAGCCGTTGCAGCGCGACGAGCGGGCGTTCCGGATAGTCCTCAGCGGTCTGGTAATCGACGAAGAGTGTCTGGAGGCCGTTCCAGCTCGCTACTGCGGTGTGCGGATCAGCATTGTCGGCGAACCCAACAACACGTTTGGCGAAAGCCAGGTCGTTCTCGCCTGGCGCACGATCAAAGTCCTGCGCTCGCGCGCCAGTGAGGGCGCAGGCGAGGGTGAGGGCAAGACTTGCAAGCAGCGGAAGCGTCTTCATGATTCGCAACCCTAGCATGCCCGTTGCCCCACAGCGCTGTTGCGAATGTCTAAGAGTGACCGGCCTGATCTCGCCGCCAACGGATGCTATAGGCGTAGTCGCATAAGATAGATTATGGAACTAGTTGGCCGATTGGATGTGACGTGAAGATAGCACCTCGCGAGATCCAACTCGGGAACCCAGGCGGTAAAAACTTAGTCTTTCACGCTGGATTCGTAAGGGATTTCGATTGTCATGCCGTCATAAGCAGGCTCGACGTTGGCCGGCGTCTCGGCCATTACCGTAGCGTAGTCGAGTGGCACATGCATATGCGTCAGCACCGCGTTCTTCGGCGCCAGTCTTTCGATCCAGCCAAGCGCCTGGCCAAGCGACAGATGGCTCGGATGGACGGTGTATTGCAGCGCGTCGATGACCAGCATGTCCAGCCCGCGCAAACGCTTGGCGGTCGCCTCCGGAAAGTCGCTGACGTCAGGGCAATAGGCCAGCCCGCCGATGCGGAAACCCAGCGAGGTGATGTCGCCATGGAGCTGCAGCAGCGGTTCGAGGGTGAGGGCGCCGCCCTCGCCTGCGATCACCACCGGCCTGTGGTGGTCGATGATATGGGCGTTGACGATCGGCGGATACGAACTGCCTTTCGGTGTTTCGAAACAGTAGCGGAACGCCTCGCGTAGGCGCAGCATGGTAGCCTGATCCGCATGGATGTCGATCCGGTGGCGCTGCTCGAGCACGAAGCCGCGCAAATCGTCGATGCCGTGGATATGGTCGGCATGCGGATGTGTATAGACCACCGCATCGATGCGCTTGACCGATGCCAGCAGCATCTGCTCGCGGAAATCCGGGCCGGTGTCGATGACGACCGTGGTCCGGGCGCCACTCGCCGCGATCCGCTCGACGAGCGCTGCGGTGCGCGTGCGCCGGTTCCGGGGGTTCGCGGGATCACAATTGCCCCAGTCGCCGGTGATGCGTGGCGTGCCCGGCGATGAGCCGCAGCCGAGGACGGTAAGACGTAACCGGTCGCTCATGCGTCAGGCGCCCGGCGCGCTCGGGCGCGGCATTTTCCTGAACAGCCGGAAGAAATTATCCGTGGTGATATTAGCGATCTCGGCCTCGCTGAAGCCGATCGTCTCGGCCAGCACCTTGGCTGTATGCGCGACATAGGCGGGCTCATTACGCTTGCCGCGAAACGGGATCGGCGCAAGGTATGGCGCGTCGGTTTCGACCAGCAGACGGTCGCGCGGCACATCGGCGGCGACGGCGCGCAGCTCGGCGGAGTTCTTGAAGGTCAGGATGCCGGAAAACGAGACGTAGCCGCCGAGCGCCACGCCGATCTCGGCCAGCCGGCGCGCCGACGAAAAACAGTGCAGGATGAAGGGGAAGGCACCCTTCCCCGTTTCTTCTTCGAGGATATCAGCCATGTCGTCGTCGGCGTCGCGCGAATGGATGACCAGCGGCAGACCGGTCACGCGCGCCGCGGCGATGTGGGTGCGAAAGCCCTGCGCCTGTGCGTCGCGCGGCGCATGATCGTAGAAATAGTCGAGTCCGGCCTCGCCGATCGCCACCACTTTGCGATGAGCAGAGAGCCGCACCAGATCATCGACAGTGACATCAAGCTCTTCGGCCGCATTATGCGGATGGGTGCCGACCGAGCAATAGACCTCATCGAAAGTCTCTGCAATCTCAAGCACTTGGTTAAATCGCTTCACCCTCGTCGAGATCGTCACCATTCGGCCGATGCCGGCCGCTAGGGCGCGGGCGACAATGGCCGCCCGCTCTTCGGCGAAATCCGGAAAGTCGAGGTGGCAGTGACTGTCGACCAGCATCAGGCGTTCGCGTCCTGCTTTTCGTAACGCGGAAAGACCGCCTCCGGCGCGGGCAATGCCGTGCCGGGCACCAGCGCATAGTCGGCGTGGACATGCGCAAAGTCACGGTTGTCTGCCGGCACCGCCAGCAGGTCGAGCAGCTTAGCAGCCGACCCCGGAACAAAGGGCTGGCAGAGCAGCGTGACGCGCCGGACGACTTCGATCGTCGTCCACAGAACTGTCTTCATACGCTCTGGATCGCTTTTGCTTAGCGCCCAGGGTTGCTGAGAGGCGAAATAGCGGTCAGCTTCGGCCACCACTCCGAAGATCGCCGCCAGCGCCAAATGGATGCCCTGATCCGCCATCGCCTTTCGCGCGACGGCGAGTGCCCCCACCGCTTGGTCGAGGATGGCGCTGTCGGCTTCGGTCAGTTCGCCGCGCTTTGGCACCGCGCCGCTGCAGTTCTTGGCGATCATCTTCAGCGAGCGCTGCGCCAGATTGCCGAGGCCATTGGCAAGGTCGGCATTGGTGCGGTTGACGATCGCATCATGGCTGTAGCTGCCGTCCTGGCCGAACGGCACTTCGCGCAGCAAGAAATAGCGCACCTGGTCGAGGCCGTAGTGCTCGATCATCGCGAACGGGTCGATGACGTTGCCGACCGACTTCGACATTTTCTCGCCGCGGTTGAACAAAAAACCATGCGCGAACACGCGCTTCGGCAATTCGATGCCAGCCGACATCAGGAAAGCCGGCCAGTAGACCGCGTGGAAGCGGACGATGTCCTTGCCGATGACGTGCGCGTTTGCCGGCCAGAACGACCATCTCTCATTGGCCGGATCCGGATAGCCGGCGGCGGTGATGTAGTTGGTCAAGGCGTCGACCCAGACATACATCACATGCTTCTCGTCGCCCGGCACCGGGATGCCCCAGTCGAACGTGGTGCGCGAGATCGATAGGTCCTTCAGGCCGGACCTGACGAAGCTCATCACCTCATTGCGCCTCTCGGCAGGACCGACGAAATCGGGCTGGTTTTCGTAAAGTGCAAGGAGCCTGTCCTGATAAGCCGACAGCCGGAAGAAGTAGCTCTCTTCCTCGACCCATTCGACCGGCGTCCCCTGCGGCCCATAGCGGACATTGTCGGCACGCACCTCGGTCTCTTCTTCGCCGTAATAGGCTTCGTCACGCACCGAGTACCAGCCGGCATAGCCGCCTTTATAGACGTCGCCATTGGCGGCCATCGCCTTCCAGATCGCCTGCGAGGCCTTGTAGTGCCGCTTTTCCGTGGTGCGGATGAAATCGTCGTTGGAGGCATCGAGCGCGACGGCCATGCGCTCGAAATCGGCCGAGTTGCGGTCTGCCAGCTCGCGCGCTGAAATACCTTCTCTCTTCGCCGTTTGCAGCATCTTGATGCCGTGCTCGTCGGTGCCGGTGAGAAAGAGCACGTCCTTACCGTCGAGCCGCTGGAAGCGGGCCAGCGCGTCGGTGGCAATCAACTCGTAGGCATGGCCGATATGCGGTTTGCCGTTCGGATAGGAAATAGCCGTCGTGACGTAGTATTTTTCGCGTGCCATGGATGAGCCGTCATGAATGTCTGAATGAAAGATGTCGCGGTGAGATATCGCATCGAAACGGCAATTGCCATCCGACGCCAATGTGGTGGCTTCGAAGTTCCTGCGATTGATTGGGATCAATACTCAGGGGCTTCAAAGCCACGCCAGCGGCCGTCACATTCGCATTGCAGAATTCAGGCGGTCGATCATGGTCAGGGCGTGCTGCTTTTTGTCGAGATTGTAGGTCTCGGTTTCAGATATAGCGTTCAAAGCCTCGTGCCAAGTATCCGACAGCGTTTTGGCCCGCGCGAGATCGCCGGCGAGCGCGGCCTGGCTGGCGCCGGCCGACAGCAGATCAAGCGCGCGGCGATTGAATATCTCGAACGGGATTGCCTGGTCGCGGCCGGCGACCGCCTCGGCAAGACGGTAGGCGCCTGCGACATCTATCTTCTTGGACATCACCAGGGCGTCGAGGGTGGCGGCGATTTCGAGCCCTCCATACTGCGTCAACAGGATCGCATTGCGCGCGCTGCCCCCTGCCCGCTCCGCCAGCGCCGCGCGCGCCCCAGGATCCTCCGGTGGCGGCGGCTCGATGCCTTCCAGAACCGTCATCAAGCTCTCGGCATCGAGCGGCGCCAACCGCACCATCTGGCAGCGCGACCGGATCGTCGGCAGCAGACTGCCCGGCGCATGGACGATGAGGATGAACAAGGTGCGCGCGGGTGGCTCTTCAAGATTCTTCAGCAAGGCATTGGCAGCATTGGTGTTCATGTCGTCGGCGGGATCGACGATAACCACCCGGTAGCTGCCGTCGTGCGAGGTCAGCGACAGAAAACGGCTGACCTTGCGGATTTCGTCGACCGTGACCACTGTCTTGAAGCTCTTGGTCTTGTCGTTCGCCGGGCGTGTAAGATGCAGCACCGAAGGATGCGCGCCGGTGGCGATCTGTCGAAACAGCGACGAAGCCGGATCTGGAACGGCAAGGCTTTCCGGCGCCTGCTCGAAGGCCGGGTGCTTCAACAGATGATGCGCCAGGTGAAAGGCCAGCGTCGCCTTGCCGATGCCAACCGGTCCGGCAAAGATCAGTGCGTGCGGCAGCTTTCCCGAGCGGTAAGCGGTGGCGAGCATGTTGGCCGCCTGCAGGTGACCGACAAGACGCGGCGTCTCGGATGGCTCGGGCACCCCGTCCAGCGTATCGTGCTGTTCGGGCGCGATGCGTTCGAAAATCATGCTGGCGCCGCCTGCCTTCTTTGCGCCGGCATCATCCTCTCGAGAGCCGCGAAGACCGCGGCGGTAACGACATCCTCCACCGCATCTAGGTCGGCTGAGGCATCGACGACAACGCAGCGTTCGGGTTCAGCTGAGGCGATCGCGAGAAACGCCTCGCGCCGGCGTTGGTGGATGGCCAATGTTTCTTTCTCGAAGCGGTCCGGTCCGTCACTGCTGCCCCGCCGGGCGGTAGCGCGCCTCAGGCCCTCGGCGGGGTCGATGTCGAAGATCAGTGTCATGTCCGGCACCATGCCGTTGATGGCGACCTTCTCCAATGCGTCCATGAATGCCGGGTCGAGGCCGCCGGTGACGCCCTGGTAGACGCGCGAGGAATCCATGAAACGATCGCAAAGCACGACCGAACCGCGCTCGACTGCCGGCCGGATGACCTGTTCGACATGGTCGGAACGCGCAGCGGCGAAAAGCAGCGCTTCCATCTTGGGGCCGAACGGCTCGGCTGCGCCTGAAAGCAGGACATGCCTGACCGCCTCCGCGCCCGGCGAGCCACCCGGCTCACGTGTCACCAGCACATCGTATTTCTTGGCGCGCATCTTCTTTGCCAGCCGCTCGATCTGCGTCGACTTGCCTGCTCCTTCGCCGCCTTCAAAAGTGATGAAAAATCCGCGCGCCAAAGCCTTTGTCCATACTTCGGGGACCGTATAGTCCCGGCGGGAAAAAAGGTCCACCGCGACGGTGCTAACGCAGCCAGCCGACGGCCAGTTCCTTGGCGGCATCGAGCGCGCGCTGCGGCAGCGAACCGACACCGATCGACTCGGCGGCAAACAGCGGCGTCTCCTGGCTCAGCGTATCGCCGATCCAGACGCGCAGCGTACCCACCGGCTGCCCCTCCTCCACCGGCGCTGCCACCGGTCCGTCATAGACGATCCTGGCGGTGAGCTTGTCGCGGTTGGTGATCGGCAGGAAGATCTGCACCGGTCCTTTTGCCTTTAATGCGACACCGGACTTGGCGCCGCCAAAGACCTGGGCTTCGCCAACCACTTCGTCCTTGGCGAATACTTCAGTCTTCTCGAAGGAGCGAACGCCCCAGTCGAGCAGCTTTCGCGCTTCCTCAGCACGCTCACGGTCGTTTGCCAGGCCGCTCATCGCCGCGATCACCCTTGTGCCGTTGTGGCTGACCGAGCCAACAATGCCGAACCCGGATTGCTCGCTGGCACCGACCGCGAGCCCGTCGGCGCCTATGTCCATGCCCAGTAGCGGATTGCGGTTCCTCTGGGAAATCTTGTTCCAGGTAAAATCCTTCTGGCCGTAATAGCGGTAGAGATCCGGGTAGTTGCGCCAGATATGCAGCGCCAGAAGCGCGAGTTCGCGAACGCTCGTTTGCTGCCCATCGGCCGGCAGACCGGTGGAATTGACGAAAGTCGATTTCTGCAAGCCGATCTGGCGGGCACGCTCGGTCATCTGCGCCGCGAAGTTTGCTTCGGACCCGGCCATCCCTTCAGCGATGACGATACAGCCGTCATTGGCCGCCTGCACGGTCACGCCCTGGATCAGGTCTTCCAGCCGGATCGTCGACTTGAGCTTGGCGAACATGGTCGATGTCCCCGAAGGAGCGCCGCCTTTGCGCCAGGCGTTCTCGCTCACCACGAAGGTATCATCGAGCGTCATGCGCCCTGATTTGATGGCGTCGAAAACCACTTCCATCGTCATCAGCTTGGCCAGCGAGGCCGGCGGGATCAACCTGTCGGCGTCCTTGGAAAACAGCACGGTTCCGGTTTCGGCATCGATCATGAAGGCCTGCGCGGCCTTGGTCTCGAAAAGCTGAGCTGAGGCCTGCGCAAGCGAGAGCAGCAGCAGGCCGAGCGCCATAAGCCCGGTGAAAGGGTGAAAAGATTTCATCAGGTTCGACCAGTGAGCCGGCGCTTTTGCAAGTTGGCAGAAGCTATCAGGCTTTTGCCTGGCGGATCAATCGCGCGCGAAAAAACCAGGCAGCCCCGAGCTCAGTTGCGTACAGCAAGCGCATCCGGCGCACCATGCGACCACGCTGCCTGCAGCATCTCGTCCAGGCTGCCACGACCATCGGCAAAGAGGTTGACCGAGTACCATTCCTTGCCTTCAAGTTCCGAGCGCTGGATTTCGGTCTTGCCGAAGCTGGAAAGCTGGGCAGCCACACGCTCCGCTTCGGCGGCATTCTCGAACGAACCCGCCGCGACATAGTCCGTGGGCGACCCGGTTGGAGGAGCTTGCCGCTTCCACGATTGAAGAATTTCGGCGGGCGACATGCCGGCGCCATCCAGCCCGGCAAACGCGTTGGAGGCGCGTTGCACGCGCTCGTCCGCATAAGACAGCGACGCCACGGTGAACGGCGATTGCGCCGGCAGGTTGATCTCCGGGCGCTCCGGCACGATCGGGCCGAAATCGGGCAGTACAATGTCTCCCAAAGCAGATGCTTGCACTGCCATGACAGGCCCTGCATCGGATCCCTGCCCGGAATTCGTCAGCTGACCAGGGAACGGCACGGCAGCAGCGCTCACCGGCAGGCTTGGCGACGGCCCATTCATCGCGACCATGACGCCGCTGGGCAGACCGTCCGACGGATCCGGCGCCCTGTTGCCTGGACGATACGAAGCCACCAGATACTGCCCGTCATTGCCTTCGAGCGGCGCACGGCCGACATATTCAACCTTCACCTCGGCCGTACCGACATTGGCATAATCGAGCATTTCAGCAGCGCACTTCGACACATCGATGATGCGTCCATCATGATAGGGCCCGCGGTCGTTGACGCGCACGATCACCGAGCTGCCGGTCTTCATGTTGGTGACCCGCGCATAGCTCGGCAGCGGCATGGTCGGATGCGCCGCCGTCAGATCTGCCATGTCGTAGACTTCGCCGTTGGCGGTCAACCGGCCGTGGAAGGCCTCACCGTACCAGGATGCGAGGCCAACCTTGGCGTAACGTTTGTCTTCCTTCGGATAATACCACTTGCCGCGCACCTGATAGGGCTTGCCGAGCTGGTCGCGTCCGCGAGACGTCTTGAACATGACGCGCGGGCTGGCTTTCACGCCGTATTCGGCTTCAGAAAAATATTCCTTGGAGCGAGGTTTCTTGTTGACCATCGCCTTTTGCTGCGGCCCGGCACATGCTGCAAGAAAGGCTGCCGACAAGGCAAACAGCGCGAAAGCGGAAGCGCGACGAAGACGCGGGCGCGCCGTGGTCTGCATATTTTGATTGTCCCCTATAGCATCGACGAAGGCACCGCAGCATGAACGTCAGCGATGCCAAAGCACCCACTCCAGAAACGCCGGCGACGCCCTACCCCAATCCTTTTTGTGCGCAGGAATTGTTTATCACCGTATTAACCGATTGTGGTCGGAACCGGGCGAGATTGTGGCACGGACCGCCTCGCTGATCGGCATGAAAATCATCGCTTATCGATCAGAAACGCCGTTCGTGGCACACTTTGCCCCTGGCTTGGCGTGTCTGCGAGCGCAGATTCAGGGACCGAATATCACAAGTTCGGTGAACGTCAGATCTCCAGGTGCGGGTGGTCTGGGACCTTTGAAGTATTTCAGCCCCTTGTTGGGGCGGTACCATCCCACCAAGCCTGGAATCGGCTCCTTGGCGTCGACAAAGCAAACCAGGATTCCGCTTCGCAAGAGAAAGCGCCCCATCGCACCGGCGCAGCGGCTCAAATCCGCAAGCGAGCGGCAATAGATGACCTGATGGCACTGGATAACACCGTGCAACATTCGGCGCGGCATCAATAGCAGGGGGAACGCTGCTCCGTCGCAAATGCAGATCAACGACAGGCAGCCCAGCGCGGCGTGTTCCGAGAGTATGTATCTCTCACTCTCGGGCAGCATCGCCAATTCCGGAAGATCGGGACGCACCTCGACCACGCGACATGACCGCTGCGCCGAACTCAAAGCCGGCAAGAAGGTAAATTGTCCGCTGGAGAAGAGCCGAAAGCCTAGCGCCCGGTTGGCTTTCAATGTCGCTTGTGCAGGCGAAATGTTGGTGTAGGTCACGTCCTTCCGCTTGAGAACCGCCGCAACCAACATGGCGCCATAGGGACGGAAATCTGCATCGACTGACCAGCTTGAAAGATTGCAGCGAATTTCCTCGCTCTCCGACCCCTGATAGCGAGCATAAAGGGTGAGCACAACGCCGACGATCCGACCGGCATGCTCCAAAGCAAAGCCATATTGTGGGAACTCGGCAACCACAGGCCGCTGCGACAAGCGGGTCAGAGCGTGTATCCAGTAACTCCGGTTACGCGCCGGAAAGCCCCTGCACAGGCAATCAACCACTCCCTCCCAGTCGGTTTCGCGGATTGGTCTACAGCGAAGACCGGGCGGGAGAGCGCCAAGTACGGCCAAAATCAACTCCAGAATACGATTTACTTACATGTGCCTAATGCGCTCGCATATCAGCGCTCAACGATCCGTGCGGGTTTTAAAAACGATTTTCCACACTCAGCACAAACACAGCTCGCCATGACGTTGCTCACCGCCCTGGACCGCGCCGAAAGGTGCGGCCGCCACGGTTGACTTGGCGTTGAATGCGGCTTTACAGGAATGGAGCGCGAACCGGTCGGGGAACGTCCTGGTGCCAATCCGGTACCGACAGCTCGAACCCGCTCCTCTCGCGATATCCTAAGTGATTGAAAAATCACCTTGGAGGGATGGCCGAGCGGTTTAAGGCACCGGTCTTGAAAACCGGCGTGGGTGCAAGCCCACCGTGGGTTCGAATCCCACTCCCTCCGCCATATCCGTCCAATTTCTTCAATCCTGCAGGCATGACGTCGAGTTTTCCGCTCGTCGGATTCTCGACTGCCTGGGTTTAACAGGCCGGTCCGCTTCGGGGAGAACCGCCGCTCTGCCTCATGCAGCGCACCACCTCTCGCGTCGCTGAAATGCGACAGGTGCTGATCGTGGCAACGATACCAAAGTACCGGTGATACTATTGCGTAATCAACAACCTGCCACAAAGCGAAGACTGTCACCCGCCGCGCAGCCGCGCTCGTCGGGTTGATTTCTCCGCCCGAATATGATGCTTCTCCCGCCTATGAACAAACTATTTTCTGCGGTCCTCGGATGGACGATAGTGGCTTGGCCGGCCAGCGCGATGGACAGCGCATTGCGCGCCGGCCTGCTGAAACTCGATCCGCAAACCCGGCTGGAGCAGCGATGCGACGCCGAAATTCTCGACCGGATTACCCGCGACGACCACAAATACAAAGCCGATCGTGTCGTCGCCTACGCTTTTGCGACGCCCGAAATGGGCGCCGATGCGATCAAGAGCCCGGGTGCTGCGTTTCGCAGCAAGGGACAGTGGTACCGGCTGAAATTCAAATGCGAAACAGCGCCGGACCATATGGAAGTCCTGCAGCTCCGCTACCGGATCGGTGATGAAATTCCGGAAAGCGACTGGCCCAAATACAATCTCTATAACTAGGCATTCGCGACCTGTGGCCGCATTTTGCCGGTGTTCGGGCCGATCGTCGCAAACTCTGTATATTGCCGCAATAACGGGCGGTTTGCCGACCTTGTTCCAACCAGTCCCTTGACGCGCGGGAACCATACACGTTAGGCCCTCCAGGCATTCGACGCGAACGGTCGGCCAACCAGCAAGGGACTTCCAGTCGATGGAAATTTTCACTGCCGCGGGCTTCTCTGCCCTGCTCCAGGTCATCGCCATCGACCTCGTGCTTGCAGGCGATAACGCCATCGTCATCGGCTTGGCCGCGGCGGGCTTGCCGGTCGAGCAGCGCAAGAGAGCGATTCTCATCGGCGTGGTGGCGGCGACGGTGCTGCGTATCGGTTTTGCTGCGATCACCGTCACCCTGTTACAGATTGTCGGCCTGCTGCTGGCCGGCGGCATCTTGCTGCTGTGGGTGTGCTGGAAGATGTATCGCGAGCTGCGCACGTCGTATGCCGACGAGGTGGAGGCGACCGAAGCGCTGTCAAATTCCGATATCAACAGCGATGATATGGTGGCCGGCAAGGCGCGCAAGAAGACCTTGGGTCAGGCGGCATTGCAGATCGTCATCGCCGACGTGTCGATGTCGCTCGACAACGTACTGGCGGTCGCCGGCGCGGCGCGCGATCACTTCCAGGTGCTGGTGATAGGCCTCGTCCTGTCGATCGCGCTGATGGGCCTTGCCGCGAGCTTCATCGCCAAGCTGCTGCACCGCCATCGCTGGATCGCCTATATTGGCCTTTTGATCATCTTCTATGTCGCACTCGATATGATCTACCGGGGCGCGGTGGAAGTCTTGCCGCATGTCAGCAGTGCGGTGAGCTGACACGCCGACTCGAATTCTCATCGGTCGGCCTTTCAGCTTCGGCGAGCCTTCGGCGACGCTGGCGGTTGCGTTTCGCCGCAGCCGCTGCCCATACCAATGCCGCGACAAGTGTGATACTGCGCCGCCAATCCTGAAAATCCGGAAAAGCTTAGATGTCCGCCCCTCGCGTCAGTTTCGTCAGCCTTGGATGCCCGAAAGCCCTTGTGGATTCGGAGCGCATTATCACCCGCCTGCGCGCCGAAGGCTACGAGATCGCCCGCAAGCACGACGGCGCCGACCTGGTCGTCGTCAACACCTGTGGCTTCCTCGATTCGGCTCGCGACGAATCGCTCAACGCCATCGGCTCCGCACTTTCGGAGAATGGCAAAGTTATCGTCACCGGCTGCCTCGGCGCCGAGCCGGACGTCATCCGTGAAAGACATCCGAACGTCCTCGCCATCACCGGACCACAAGCTTATGAAAGCGTGATGGCGGCGGTGCATGAGGCTGCCCCCCCGAGCCATGATCCCCACATCGACCTTTTGCCGCCGCAAGGGGTCAAGCTCACGCCGCGCCACTATGCGTATCTCAAGATTTCGGAAGGCTGCAACAACCGCTGCACCTTCTGCATCATCCCGGCGCTCCGTGGCGACCTCGTATCGCGGCCGGCGGCCGACGTGTTGCGCGAAGCCGAGAAGCTGGCCAAGGCCGGGGTCAAGGAGATCCTCGTCATCTCGCAGGATACCAGCGCCTACGGCATCGATATCAAATACCAGACCAGCATGTTCGGCGATCGCGAAGTGCGGGCGAAATTCCTCGATCTATCGGAAGAACTGGGCAAGCTCGGTGTCTGGGTGCGCATGCACTATGTCTATCCCTACCCGCATGTCGCGGACGTCATCCCACTGATGGCCGAAGGCAAGATCGTTCCCTATCTCGACATTCCGTTCCAGCACGCCTCGCCGCAGGTGCTGAAGAACATGCGCCGGCCCGCCCATGGCGAAAAGACGCTCGAGCGTATTCGCGGCTGGCGCGACATCTGCCCGGACCTTGCCATCCGCTCCACCTTCATCGTCGGCTTCCCCGGCGAGACGGATGACGATTTCGAGATGCTGCTCGACTGGCTGGACGAGGCCAAGATCGACCGCGCCGGCTGTTTCAAATACGAGCCGGTCAGAGGCGCCCGCTCCAACGAGCTCGGCCTCGAGCAAGTGCCGCAGGAGATCAAGGAAGCCCGCTGGCACCGCTTCATGCAGCGCCAGCAGAAGATTTCGGCAACGCAGCTAACCAAGAAAATTGGCAAGCGCCTGCCGGTCCTGATCGACGAGGCGCATGGCAATTCGGCCAAGGGCCGGACCAAATACGACGCGCCCGAAATCGACGGTTCGGTCCATATCCAGTCGCGGCGGCCACTGCGCGCCGGCGAGATCGTCACGGTCAAGATCGAGCGCGCCGACGCTTACGACCTTTACGGCTCAGCAGTCTGATATTCCGTCCAAAATGAAAAGGGCGCCGCGTGGCGCCCTTTCGTTCGATATGTTTCCGACCGCCTACTGCGGCAGCTTGTCGTCGACGCCCTTCACGTAGAAATTCATGCCGAGCAACGTGGCGTCGTCGGCGACCTCGCCCTCCTTCAGCCAAGGTGTGCCGTCCTGCTTGGCGATCGGCCCGGTGAAGGGGTTCCAGCCGTCGGCGATCCTCTTGGTGGTGGCTTCGGCCATCGCCTTGACGTCGTCGGGCATGTTGGTGAACGGCGCCAGCTTGACGGCGCCGTCCTTAATGCCGAGCCAGACATTGTCGGGCTTCCAGGTGCCGTCGAGCGCCGCCTGGACGCGGCTGATGTAGTAGGGACCCCACTCGTCGGTCAGCGAGGTCAGCTGCGCGTGCGGCGCGAACTTGATCATGTCGGAGGACTGCCCGAAGCCGTGCAGCTTGCGCTCCTCCGCCACCTGCAAGGCAGCGGTCGAGTCGGTGTGCTGGACGATGATATCGGCGCCCTGGTCGAACAATGCCTTGGCAGCATCGGCCTCCTTGCCCGGATCGAACCAGGAGTTCACCCACACGATCTTCGCCTTGAAGTTCGGGTTGATCGACTGTGCGCCGAGCATAAAGGAATTTATGCCCATCACCACTTCCGGGATCGGGAAGGAAACGATGTAGCCGGCGACGCCCGACTTCGATTGCTTGGCGGCGATCTGGCCAAGCACGTAGCGGCCTTCGTAGAAACGCGCATTGTAGATGCCGAGATTTTCGGCCGTCTTGTAGCCGGTGGCGTGCTCGAACATCACCTTGGGGAATTTCTTGGCGATCTTCACTTCCGGGTCCATGAAGCCGAAGGACGTGCCGAAAATGATCTTGCATCCCTCGCGCGCCAGGCGCTCGAAGGCGCGGTCGGCATCGGGGCCTTCGGAGACGTTTTCGAGATAGGCGGTCTCGACCTTGTCGCCGAGTGCCTTTTCCACCTCGAGGCGCCCTTGGTCGTGCTGGTAGGAGTAGCCGAAATCGCCGATCGGGCCGGTGTAGACCCAGCACGCCTTCAGCTTGTCCGCCGCCTGGGCTGATGCCGCCAGCGACAATGCGGCCGTCGTCGCCATCAGGGCAATAAGCAGTTTTTTCATTGTGTTACCTCTCTGAGTTAAGCCTTGGAGCTTCCGTCTTTTTGTTGTCAACGATCCGGAACGAATGGCTGGCCCAAGGAGGCCGGCGTGTTCATCATCGTCAAACGCTTGTTGCGCGAGATTAGAACGAGAACCACGACGGTTGCCAGATAGGGCAGCGAAGAAAGCAGTTGCGAGGGAAACGATTTTAAGAACGCAATTAACTTGTAGAGCAACCAGGGCGCGTCGACGAAGTCCTGCAGATTTATGGCTTGGACGTGAAGCTGGCCAACCCAGATCGCGCCGAAAATATAGGCGCCGGCCAGCACCCGCCATGGCCGCCAGGAGGCGAAGACGACCAGAGCCAGCGCGATCCAGCCGCGGCCGGCGGTCATGTTCTCCACCCATTGCGGTGTGTAGACCAGCGATAGGTGACCGCCGGCGAGGCCGGCACAAGCGCCGCCGAAAATCACTGAGAGATAGCGGTAGCGGATGACGTGGATGCCAAGCGCATGGGCGGATGCATGGCTGTCGCCGATCGAGCGCAGCGTGAGCCCGGTGCGGGTCTTGAACAGGAACCACATGACGGCGGCGGTCAGCGCGATCGAGATGTAGAAGATTGGATCCTGGCCGAACAGCAGCCTGCCAACGACCGGGATTGCGGTCAGGCCGGGAATATCGAGGTTTGGCAGCCTTTCGCCGGGCTGGCCGACAAAATTCGTTCCCATCATGCCGGAAAGGCCGAGGCCGAGCAGTGTCAGCGACAGGCCGGTGGCCACCTGATTGGTGGCCAGCGACAGCGTCATGACGGCGAACAGAAGCGAGAACACTGCCCCCATGGTGATTGCCGCCAACAGCCCTATCCAAGGCGAGCCGGTGAGATAGCCGGCGCCGAAACCGCCGACGGCACCCATGATCATCATTCCTTCGACGCCGAGATTGAGCACACCCGAACGTTCGACCACCAGTTCGCCGATCGCCGCGATCAGCAGCGGCGTCGCCGCCGTCGCGATGGTCAAGAGGATGTTGACGGTGATGTCCATCAGCGGGCTTCCTCCAGCTTCGGCCCCGCCTCGAGCTTCGGCGCGGAAAAGCCGGTCAGGCGAATGCGGTAATGGATGAGCGTGTCGCAGCCGAGCACGAAGAACAAAAGCATGCCCTGGAACACGCGCGCCACCTTGTCGGAGATGCCGAGCGCGCTTTGCACTGCCTCGCCGCCCAGATAGGTCAGCGCCAGTACAAGGCCTGCGGCGACGATGCCGAGCGGATTGAGCCGGCCGAGAAATGCCACGATGATAGCGGTAAATCCGTAGCCGGGCGAGATCACCGGCTGCAATTGTCCGATGGCTCCCGAGACCTCCGAAATCCCTGCAAGTCCGGCCAGTGCGCCCGACAGCAGGAAGGCAAAGAAGACCATGCGGTTAAGGCCAAACCCGGCGAAGCGCCCTGCCCTCGGACTTGAGCCGAGCACGCGGACCTCGAAGCCTTTCAGCATACGGCTCATCAGGATCCAGATCAGTATCGCCGCGATCAGCGCGAAGACAAATCCCCAGTTTGCCCGGCCGGATTCCGGGAGGAGTTCCGGCAGTATGGCCGAGTCGTTGAACTGGATGGTCTGCGGGAAACCGTGGCCCTGCGGATCGCGCCACGGCCCGCGTACGAGCCAATCGAGGAAGAGCTGGGCGACATAGACCAGCATCAGGCTGGTCAGGATCTCGTTGGTGTTGAAGCGCGTCTTCAGCAGTGCCGGGATTGCAGCATAGGCGGCCCCACCGACCATGCCGAGCAGAAGCGTCAGCGGCAGCACCAATGGGCCTTCGAACTGCGGAAACAGCACGGGGATGATCGAGCCGACAATGCCGCCCAGGATGAACTGGCCTTCGGCGCCGATGTTCCAGATGTTGGCCTTGTAGCAGACCGACAGTCCGACCGCGATCAGGATCAGGGGGGCGGCCTTGATCGCCAGCTCATGCAGCTGCCAGACCTGGCTGATCGGTTCGATGAAATAGATGCGGAACGCAGTCAACGGGTTGACGCCGAGCAGCGCGAACATGATGGCACCGGCAATGATCGTCAAAACGAAAGCGATGAAAGGCGAGAGTGCCGAAAACAGCATCGAGCGCTGCGGGCGTTTTACAAGTTCGAGGCGCATCAGGCCGTCTCCAGCGTATGTTCGGCATGACCGGGTTCGGCGCCGCCCATCAGCAGCCCGATTTTCTCGAATGTCGCTTCAGCTATCGGCAGCGGCTTCGACAGTTCGCCATTGTGCATGACCGTGATCGCATCGGAAATCTCGAACAGCTCGTCGAGGTCTTGGCTGATCACCAGCACCGCCGAGCCGCTGCGCGCCAGTTCGATCAGTGCCTGGCGGATGTGGGCCGCCGCACCCGCGTCGACCCCCCAGGTCGGCTGATTGACCACCAAGACGCTAGGCCGGCGGTCGAGTTCGCGGCCAACGATGAATTTCTGCAGATTGCCGCCCGAAAGAGCCGCAGCCTCCGGATCCGGCGCGCTCTTGCGCACGTCCATTGCCTTTATGATGCGCTGGGCAGCGGTATGGATCGCATCGCCCTTGACCATTCCACCGGCGCCGACAAACATCTTGCCATCGGTGGCGTGGCGCGACAGAAGCAGGTTCTCCGAAAGCTTCATGCGCGGTGCTGCGCCATGGCCGAGCCGCTCTTCCGGGACGAAGGCAGCGCCCATCAGACGCCTGCCGGTGATGGTGAGGCCGCCGGCATCCTTGCCGCGGATGCGGACCGAGCCGGCATCCTGCTGCAGCACCTCGCCGGAAACGGATTCGAAGAATTCGCCCTGGCCGTTGCCGGCCACACCGGCAATGCCGATCACCTCGCCGGCGCGGACCTCGAGATTGATGTTCCTGAGCGGGATTGAGAACGGGGTCGCCGGCTTGCGGGTGAGTTCGCGGATTTGAAGCAGCACCGGCGCGGTCTCGATACCCTCGGCCGGCGCCCGCACCACGGCCAGCACCTCGTTGCCGACCATCATCCGCGCCAACGAAGACGCGGTTTCCTGGCGCGGATTGCAATGGCCGACCACCTTGCCGTGACGCAGAACGGTGGCGCGGTCGCAGATCCGTTTGACCTCTTCCAGCCGGTGCGAAATGTAGAGGATGGACTTTCCTTCCGAACGCAGCCGTTCGAGCGTCTCGAACAACTTATCGGCCTCCTGCGGCGTCAGCACCGAAGTTGGTTCGTCGAGGATGATAAGTTGCGGCGTCTGCAGCAGGCAGCGGATGATTTCGATACGCTGACGCTCGCCGACCGACAGATCACCGACCAGCGATAGCGGATCGAGAGGCAGGCCGTAACTGTAGGAGAGCGCCCTCGCCTTGGCCGCGATCGTGCTGATCGGCGAGCCGTCATCCAGCGACAGCGCGATGTTCTCAGCCGCCGTCAGTGCTTCGAACAGGGAAAAATGCTGGAAAACCATGCCGATGCCGAGCTTTTTTGCGGTGCCGGGGCTGGTGATCCTGACCGCCTGGCCATTCCAGAAAATCTCGCCGGAATTCGGTTCCAGCGATCCAAACAGCATTTTCACCAGGGTCGACTTGCCGGCGCCGTTTTCGCCAAGCAACGCATGGATCTCGCCCTTGGCGATGTTGAGATCGACATGGTCGCACGCCGTCAACGTGCCGAATATCTTTGTGAGGCCGCGAACCTCAAGCAGGTTTGCGCCGTCCTGATCTGCACTCACGGTGCCTCCATCTGGTTTGCCAGACATGTTCTGTGTTCCCGCAAGCATCGTATGCGCGGGCTGCTCTCTACGGTAAGCGCCTCACGACTTGAAAGAGCTTCAAGAATTTCAGCGGAAACTCAAGCGGTAAAGAGCAGTTCGCAAGAACGGCGGCGTCGGCGGCCCGAAACTGCCGCGCCTAAGGGATAAGTATTGTTGTCCCGGTGGTCCGGCGCCCTTCGAGATCGGAATGCGCCTTGCCGGCCTCGCTGAGCGCGTAACGCTGGTTTATCTTGATCTTGACGGCGCCGCTGAGCACCACGTCGAACAAGGCGGCGGCGGAAACCTCGAGGTCTTCGCGCCTGGCATTATAGACGAACAGCGTCGGCCGCGTTGCGAACAGCGAGCCCTTCTGCGCCAGCAACGAGATGCTGAAGGGCGGGATCGGCCCAGACGATTGACCGAAGCTGACGAAAGTGCCGAGCGGCCGCAGGCAATCGAGCGAGGCTGGAAATGTGTCGTTGCCGACTGAATCGTAGACAACGTCGCATTTCTTGCCACCGGTGATAGCGGCAACGCCGGCCACGAAATCCTGTTCGCGATAGTTGATCACGTGGTCGAAGCCATGCGCCTTGGCGAGCTCGATCTTGTCGGTGGAACTCGCCGTGCCGATCACTGTCGCGCCGAGATGCTTGGCCCATTGGCCGAGGATCAGCCCGACACCGCCGGCCGCCGCATGAAACAGGATCGTGTCGCCGGCTTTCACCTTGAATGTACGGCGCAACAGATATTCGGCGGTCATGCCCTTTAGCATCATGGCTGCGGCCTGTTCGTCGCTGATGCCGTCCGGCACCTTCACCACGCGGTCGGCGGCGATCACGCGCTGCCCGGCATAGGCGCCGGTCGTCACGGCGTAGGCGATGCGATCGCCGGGTTTGAGCCAGTCGACATCCGAGCCGACATCCAAGACCACGCCGGCCGCCTCGCCGCCAGGGATCAGCGGAAATCCGCCCTGCGGCGGATAAAGGCCAGAGCGATAATAGACGTCGATGAAATTGAGACCGATCGCGGTATGCTTGACCAGGATCTGTCCAGAGCCCGGCTGCCCGGGATCGGCATCCTCATAGGTCAGGACCTCCGGGCCGCCATGGGCATGGATGCGGATCGCTTTGGACATTTTCTGGCTCTCTTGGGATCAGGCTTTCTTATCCGGCTTGGCGCCGAGATTTGGGAAGAACTGCATGATAGCGCCGATGCAGGCGAGGTAAAGCCCGGTGAACGTAATCCCGAACTTGATGAAATCGCTGACCTGCTCGCCCAGCACGCCGATCTGGTCGTAGAAGGAGGCAAGTGCGGCCTGCGCCAGCGCCAGCGCGCCGAAAGCGCACCAAAGCAGCGTCATGCCGAGATTGATTGGCCGCAGCCGCTTCACCCGCACCGGATGGATGAAATTGATCGGCACGAAGGTGAGAATGCCGGCCACCACGACCACGGCGAAAGAAACCCATTGTCCGGGCTCGATGACGAACAGCGTGAACACCACCATGTTCCAGACGACCGGAAAGCCCTTGAAGAAATTCTCCTTCGTCTTCATGCCGGTATCGGCATAGTAGATTGCGCTCGACACCACGATGATCGCCGCCGACAGGAACGACAGGCGCTCGCCCATGAAACCGCGCTGATAGAGCGCGAAGGCCGGAATCAACACGTAGGTCACGTAATCGATGATGTTGTCGAGCAGTTCGCCCGACCAAGTCGGCAGGATTTCCTTGACATCGAGCTTCCTGGCGATCGGCCCGTCGATGCCGTCGACGAAAAGCGCCAGCCCCAGCCACCAGAACATCGCCGTCCAGCGCTGCTCGCTTGCTGCCACTAGCGACAGAAACGCCAGGAATGAGCCCGACGCGGTCAAGAGATGGACCGAGAACGCCCGCGCCTGAGGCCATGTGACTTTCTTCTTCGGCCGCGGAATCCGGTCGGCGATTTTCCTGGCCGTCGTCTTCTTGCTCACGGGCCCCGCCAGTCCAGCTTGCAGATTTCGGCCGAACGGCCAGCAAAGTTCCAGTTGCGGCCAAAGGCCCGCATTTTGCTCTTGTCGGATTTGGCGACGATGATTTCCGGCGCAATCCAGTATTCCGAATTGCTGATGACCGTATCCTTGTCGCGATCCTTGCCGGTGATTGGCGTCACCGCACCGTCGATGATCTTCGGTATCTGAAAGATGCGTGTTTTCTCACGCGTCTCGTAGGTGATCGGCACCTGCTCGGCACCGAGGAACTGTCCGACCAGGATGGAGAGCAGCGATGTGGTTCCACCGGCCTTGCCGGTGAATATCTTCGTCAGTCCCTTCACAGCGTAAACCGAGGCGCGCTTGTCGATGAACAGGCCCGCCGTCCAGTTGCCGCGGCTCATATAACCGGGGATTTCCATGACCAGCCCAAGATTGAGGCCGGACAGGTCGACCTCGCCGAAATGGCCGGCATCGATCTGGAACCCCGCCCAGGTTTGGCAATAGCCTTCCGTAGGCGGATGATTGCCGAGCGACAGAACGCAAGGGCAAAAAACCGTGCAATTGCAGGAAAGGATGAGCTCTCCCTTCATTGCCCAGTTTTGATCTGTCATCGAATTCTCCCCCCTCATGCCGAGACTACTAGTAGCGCGGCTGCCCAGACAAGCAGTATCGCACCGCCCAACCGCGTCGGCAGATTGCCTGCCGTCTGTTTTTCGACCAGGCTGAACAAGCCGATCAGCGCCATCCAGAACACGTTCATCACACCGACGGCAAACATTACCAGCATCAGCGCCCAGCAGCATCCAAGGCACCACAGGCCCTGCTCCATACCGAGCCGGAAAATGCGAATGGGCCTGGCGCTCCAGTTGGCGAACAGGACCGAGAACGGATTTCTGCACTTCTCCAGACAGGCTTCCTTCAGCCAGCTGAACTGATAGAGACCAGCGATCGACAGCGCGGCTGCTCCGGCAATTCCAAGCAGCGGATCGAGCATCTGCCCGGATGACACGAATGCATGGACTGCGAGCGTCAGGGCAGCGAATATTGCCGAAGCGGCAAGCCAGACGCTCAAATATCCAGCGACAAGGATCAACGGATGGGCAACGGGTTCCCCCTTGATCCTGGCGGTATCTGCGATCTCGCAATAGGTGCGGATCATCGGCGCCGCGGAGGGCAGCATGGTCGCGATGGCCATCAACAGCCACATCGCGGTGAGTGCCCCGCCTTGCGCGCCTACGCTTGCGCGAAGGGGCGCCGGCGCAAGGCAAAGGGCGAAGAAACGCGCAAGGAAATCCGGCAGCGGCAGTTGCGGCAGGTTCCCCAGCATCGTGTCGCCGGGTGCATCGGTGCCCGGGAGCCGGCTTACGGCACCACGAACTGCCATTGCGCCGAGAAGGAGCCAGGCAAGGGCGATGCCCATGCCGGCAACGACGCTCACCGTCAGTCGAGGGCTGCGCGCAACGCTCGCCATCGCGCGGCCGGTGCCGTCGAGGTGGCTGAAATCGTCTTGTTGGCCGGTCATGGCAACCGAATGGGCCGAATCGCCGCGTTGATCAAGCCGCATCACCTGACCTATATGGACCAGCAGGTCGGACGGGCCTCACCTCGCAATCCGGAAGCCGAATTTGAACCATCGGGAAACAGCACGCATACTGGTCGCCGGCAGCGGCCCTGCGGGGCTGATCGCGGCGCTTGGCTTTGCCGAGGCGGGCTTTCCCGTGACGCTCGTCGGACCCGATGCAGCCGGCCCCGACGGCCGGACGACAGCCTTGATGAACCCTGCCCTGAAGATGTTCGAACGCCTAGGGATCTTGGACGGAATCAGGCCGCATGCAGCGCCGCTCAAGGTGATGCGTATCGTTGACGCAACCAACCGGCTGATCCGCAGCCCGACAGTGACCTTTCGCGCCAGCGAGATCAACGAAGAGCAATTCGGGCTGAACTTGCCCAACAGCGTTCTCAACCGCACGCTAGCCGAGACTGTCGCGCATTCGGGCATCGAATGGCGAAAGTCGATGGTGGAGGCATGGCGCCTCGATGCCGACCATGCCCATGCCGTTCTCGCCGACGGCAGCGAGGTTGAGGCATCGTTGGCAGTTGCCGCCGATGGCCGTCAGTCGCCGGCCCGCGAGGCAGCCGGCATCCGGACCTCGATCCGATCCTATCCGCAGGCGGCGTTGGTGCTCAATTTCGGTCACCGCAGCGACCATGCCTTCACCTCGACCGAATTCCACACCGAGACCGGTCCGTTCACACAGGTTCCCCTGCCCGGCAACCGGTCCAGCCTTGTCTGGGTGCTCGAACCCGATATCGCCAAGGACCTTGCAGCACTCGACGACGCCGAGCTTTCGACGCGGGTCGAACAGCGAATGCAATCGATGTTGGGCCGCGTGTCGGTTGAGCCCGGCCGGCAGATCTACCCACTTTCAGCGGTGAGCCCGTGGCGGTTTGCGCATCGCCGCGTGGCACTTGTCGGTGAAGCCGCCCACGTGTTTCCCCCAATCGGCGCGCAAGGCCTCAATCTCGGCATCCGGGACATCGACGACCTGATTGGTGCCGCAAGCAGAAACCGCTCGGACCCAGGCGCCGCCAAGGCGCTTGCAGCCTATGATTTCAAGCGGCGGCCGGACATTCTGGCGCGCAGCAGCGCGGTCAACCTGCTCAACATGTCGTTGCTTTCCGACATGCTGCCGGCTCAGATGGTGCGCAGCGCTGGCCTTGGCGCGCTTGAGGGGTTTGCGCCGTTACGGGCGTTTTTCATGCGCGAGGGTCTTCGACCCGGCAGCGGTTTTGCGGCGTTTTTTGGCGGATTGCGAAAACCGGCTGAGCGATAGCGATCTTGGCCACCGCCCGCCCTTGATCCGCATCTCGCGATGCTCAACCCGGCAACAAGGGGATCGGGATTGAATTGACGCGGCGTCTGCGCCAAATAATGACGATGTCGACCTTAAGGTCTGGGCCAATCTTTGCCGGACCGGTGCGTAAGAATCTAAAGTCCTGGAGCGTTCCTTGCGTGTTCCAGGATACGTGGCGTTCAAGAAGTTCAAGTGGTGAGTGCGATGAAGACAGCCAAATTCTCGATCGGACAGGTGGTTCGGCACCGGCTGTTTCCGTTCCGCGGCGTCATTTTCGACGTCGATCCGCAATTCGCCAATACTGACGAATGGTACGAGGCGATCCCCGCTGACGTGCGGCCGCGCAAGGACCAGCCTTTCTATCATCTGCTCGCCGAGAATTCCGAAACGGAATACATCGCCTATGTGTCCGAGCAGAATTTACTCGAGGACCGGTCGGGCGAACCGGTCCGGCATCCGCAGATTGGTGAAATGTTCGACAAGAAGCCGGACGGGCGCTACGAGCCGAAGCACCAATTGAGACATTGAGACTTAGTCGGAATCTGGCTGGACTGGGACAGGCTTGAGACATGGCCGGACCCGACAAACAGCCGGTCCAAACGAAAAAAGCGGGGCATGAACCCCGCTTTTTTATTCGTCCGAAACCCCCCGATCAGTTGGCGGCCTTCGCCTTTTCCTGCTCTTCCTTGAGCTTCTTGGCAAAGTCCTGATTGTTCTTGGCGACGAACTCCTGGAGCTTCTTCTGTCGGTCCTCGATGTCCGACTGCTGCAGCGGCGGGCCGTCGAAGGCGCCGCTGAAGCCGGTCAGCGCGATCTTGATCGGGTTCGGCTGGTTCTGGAAATTGACCGAGGTCAGCGTCAGGTTCGAACCTTTCTTGAAGGACGCGACGAGCTGATCGGTCAGCGGCACTTCCGCCACGCAGCGGTCCGGAAAACAGATCACATAGTCGAGCTTCTGCGCCTTGCCGCCGTCGATCTGGAGGCCGATGCCGGGAGGAACGAGACGGCCGGTCGGAACCGTCACCTGGAACACCTTGCGGTTCACCTTGCCCTTCAATTCGATCAGGCTGACGCCGGTGATGAGCTGGCCGTTGCCGGCGGTGGTGATGTTCTGGACATTGCAGATGTCGACGTCTTCCTGCTTGGTGCAGGCCTTGAACCAGCCTTGCGGAATCTGCTGTTGCTGCTGCGCGGAAGCAGCGGGAATCCCGGCGCCCAGAATGCCGACCACGCCAGCGGCCATGACCGACAGGCGGTACGCGTTGCTGTTCAGGCTCGTCATGTCGTGCATTCCTCTCAAATGATCCCGGAACCGGCTTTTTTCATGCCGTGTGGTCCAGCTACCTGTTGCCGAAATGAGGCAACAGAATGACTTCGGACGGCGTGTTACACTGCAAGCGGTGCCGAATCCAGCCCGGGTCTCGCGAATCTTGGCCGAGGGATAGGCTCAAGGGGTTGGCCGGTGCACGACCGGCTCATGTATGCTGCGCATCGAATCGGGAAGGAGACGGTCATGGGCCGCGTTGTCGTTTGGCTGATCGCCGCAATCTTGTTTGTCGGCCTTTCCCTGCAGCCGGCCCTGTCGGAACCGGTGCACGCGCTTGCCATGCAGGGCGAGCCGGCGCTGCCGGCCGACTATGATCATTTCAACTACGTCAATCCCGACGCGCCGAAAGGCGGCAGCATTACCTATTGCGGCGTCGGCAGCTTCGACAATCTCAATCCGTTCATCCTGAGAAGCCTGCGCACCACCGCGCGCGGCATGATGGATCAAGCCTTTGGCAATCTTGTCTTCGAGCCGTTGATGCAGCGCAACTACGACGAGGCCTTCAGTCTCTACGGCCTGCTCGCCGATACCGCCGACATGGATCCCGAGCGCAAGAGCATCGAATTCCACCTCGATCCCCACGCCAAATGGTCGGACGGCGAGCCGGTGACGCCGGAAGACGTGTTGTTTACCTATGACGTCTTCACCGAGAAGGGCCGCCCACCTTACAGCCAGCGAATGAAAGCGATTGCCAAGCTCGAAAAGACCGGCGACCGCAGTGTGCGCTTCACCTTCAACGACAAGGCCGACCGCGAATTTCCTTTGATCATTGCGCTGACGCCGATCATCCCGAAACACGCCTTCAACAAGGACACCTTCGACAGGACGACGCTAAAGCCGGTGATCGGCAGCGGGCCTTACACGGTGGCGCAAGTCGTGCCCGGTCAGCGCATCGTGTTCAAGCGCAATCCGGACTATTGGGGCAAGGACGTGCCGTCCAAGCGCGGCTTCGACAATTACGACCAGATCACCATCGAATATTTCCTCAACGCCAACGCCAAGCAGGAAGCGTTCAAGAAAGGCATCTGCGCCATCGACGACGACAGCGACCCGGTCAAACGCGAGCGCGATCTCGATTTTCCGGCCTTCCACAGGGGCGAGGTCATCGCCGAAACTTTCGATACCGGCATTCCGCCGGTGGTCAACGGTTTCCTGTTCAACACGCGGCTGCCAAAATTTTCCAATCCGGTCGTGCGGCGCGCGCTCGGCATGCTCTACGATTTCGAATGGGCCAACAAGAATCTGTTCGGCGGCAAATACACGCGCACGATGAGCTTTTGGCAGAATTCCGAGCTGTCCGCGCTCGGCCACCCGGCCAGCGAAAAGGAAAAGGCCCTGCTGGCCCCCTACCCCGGCCGCGTGCCCGCAGATGTCATGGACGGCACCTACAGGCCGCCCGTTACCGACGGCTCCGGCCAGGACCGCAAGGTGCTGAAGGCGGCATTCGAGCTGCTGAAGAGCGCGGGCTATACGGTGCAGGACGGCGCGATGCTCGATCCCGAGGGAAAGCCGTTCGGTTTCGAGATCCTGACCGCCTCGCAGGACGAAGAGCGACTTGCCGCTATCTATCAGCGCACCCTTGAGAAGCTCGGCATCGATGTCGGCATCCGCAGCCTCGACGGTGATCAGATCCAGTCGCGCAAGCAGCGTTTCGATTTCGAGGTGCTGGTCGGCTCGACCGGTTTCAATAACTCGCTGTCGCCCGGTATCGAGCAAACCGGGCGCTGGGGATCCGCTGCCGCCAAGGCCGAAGGATCGTTCAACCTCGCCGGCGTCGCCGATCCGGCGGTGGATGCGGCGATCGAGGCGATGCTCAGAGCTCGTTCGAAGGAGGACTCCGTCGCCGCCGTCCGCGTTCTCGACCGGCTGCTGATCTCCGGCAACTACATGGTGCCGACGCAGCACAACAACCAGCAATGGCTCGCTTATTGGAACTATCTGGAACATCCGCAAAAGACGCCCATATACGGTTATCAGTTGCCGACCTGGTGGCGCAAACCGAAGTGACCTCTTCACAACAGGAGATCAAGATGAACGACGAGAACTCGATTACCGTCGATGTGGTCTCCGACGTCGTGTGCCCCTGGTGCTTTATCGGCCAGAAACGGCTCGACAAGGCGATTGCCGCCGTCGATATCGACGTTCACATACACTGGCGGCCCTTCCAACTCGACCCGACAATCCCGCCCGAAGGCAAGAACCGCCGCGACTATATGGTGGCGAAATTCGGCAGCGAGCAACGCATCCGCGAAATCCATGCCCGGATCGAGCCGCTGGGCGAGGCTGAAGGGATTTCCTTCGCCTTCGACGCTATCAAGGTCGCGCCCAATACGCTGGATGCGCACCGTCTCATTCGCTGGGCCGGGACGGCCGGCGAGGCCATTCAGAACCGGGTGGTGCGTCGGCTGTTCCAGCTGAATTTCGAGGAAGGCGCCAATCTCGGCGATCATGCCGTGCTGATCGAAGCCGCCCGCGAAGCCGGCATGGATGCCTCCGTGGTCGAAACGCTTCTGCCGACCGACGCCGATGTCGAGGCGGTGCGCACCGAAATCGCCACCGCTTCGCGCATGGGCATATCGGGTGTGCCGTGCTTTCTGCTTGAAGGCAAATATGCGGTGATGGGAGCCCAGGACGCCGATACGCTCGCCGATGCGCTCCGCCAGGTCGCCGCGGCCAAGGCGCGCGGCGAACTGGAAACAGCGAACTGAGTCGGACTACTTCACCGTCACCTTGGCCTTGCTGACGAAAAAGCCATGGCCATGCTTGCCGGTGCAGGTCAATCCCTTGGTGGATGACTGGCAGGAAAACGGGCCCTTACTCCAGCTGGCGCCGTACGCCAGCCTGGTGACGTCGCCGCAGCAGCCTTGCTCGCCCGGATTCTTGATCAGCGTCGCCGGACCTTTCGGACCGAGGATGACGGTGACGTAGCTGGGCTCGACGCGCGAACAGCTCAGTTCCGGTCCGCCATCCTGTGGCTCGTAGGTGCTGGTGCCGCCCTTCGGCGTGTAGATGCAGCCAATATTGCCGGACGGCGTGTTGAACTCGATCTGTCCCTCGGCGTTTGCGGGAACAGTCTGGCTGCCGGCATATGTTTGCGGCAGCCAGAAAAATGTTGCGAGCGTCGCGACAAAAAATGTCCGTGCAAGCATGGCGAACTCCCTCTGGTTCTAACCTGGATGCGTCCGGCCAGGTTCAATCCGAAGCGCGTGTTTGTCAAACGCGGTTTGTGCGCGCTCTTAAAAAGGCACGGGCCAATTGATATTGATCTTGATCCTGGACTGTGTCGGCAAAGTCATTGCTTGGCCGACTACGGGGTCCTGACAAGGCGGCTTCAACCACGAATCATACGGTCACGCTCTGGCCGCCGACGAAGCTGGACTGGCCGTGAAGGCGATTCAGGCCGTGAAGATCGACCGCTGGACGGCGCTTCTATGTTCACAAAGCTGTGTGAAGACCTTCCCTTGGGGAAGGTCTCTACTTGCTCCTGCGCAAGCAACTAACTAGTTGAAATTGCTTTGGTATTCAGCCCCTCGAAGCATGACGACATAGCGCCGTGATCGTTCATTCTGTTGCTCCACTGCAACGGCTGGTGAGCTAAGCCACCTGCGACTGGTGAAAAGCTAATGGAAAATGATCAATTGGTGTTACTGTCCGTAACAAAAGAAAAATCGTTTGGGCGGGATAGTGATTCGGGTCGATAGACCAACGCGACATTCAATATCGGAAAAATGGCTCCGCGGTGCCGCAAGGCCGTCGCCCCTGACGCCCGTATCGTCGATGCGCAGCTTCTGGGGACTGATGCGGGCCTACTGGTTCTCGGACCGGTGGGTGGAAGCCTGGACGTTGACGCTGGTGATTGCGCTGCTCACCGCGCTCTCCAGCAAGTCAGGCGTGTGGTTTGCCGTAGCATCCGGAGAGCTGGTCAACTCGATCGCCTTTTTCCATGATGCCGCGAACACCACCCCGCTTCAGACACTGCTGACCAATGCCGGGATACTTGTCCTCCTGGTCTTGCTTAAGGATGCGGGTTTTACCGGTATCCGCAGCCTGGTATCCGCAACGTTGCATCGCAAGTGGCGCGGCTGGCTGGACAGCCAGTTCAACGAAGCCCTGCTTGATTCCAATCACACCCATTTCCACGCTCAGCATGGCTCGTCAGGTGCCGCCGCTCCCGACAATATCGATCAGCGCATCCAGGAATCGATCAAGGATATGACGGGCGGAGCCATCGGCCTCGCGATGGGGGTTCTGGCCGTTGCTACTTCATTGTATTTCGTTGGCCAGCAACTGCTTGCACACTCGGCGGAGGTCAAAGGGCTGGAGCTCCTCGGCAGCTATGGCAGCGCCGTCCTCGCCTTTCTGGCGGTCGCCACCTACGTGCCGTTGAACACCTGGATCGCGGTCAAGCTGGGCAGGCTGCTGGAACGACTCAATGTCAGGATGCAGCAGGCCGAAGGCAGCTATCGCGGCGAGCTGATCACATTCCTGCGCCGCAGTTTTCATGTCGCCGCATCGCAAGGCGAGAACGTGCAGAAGGCAGTGCACACCCAGCGCTATGTCGACATCGACCGCACCTGGGCGCGGCTGAACATCGTCAACACAGGCTACAATTCGTTCGAACTGATCTACAATTTCATCGGTGCCCGCATTGTCGCCTACGGGCCAGGCTTGGTTCCCTTTATCCATAACGGCTTCGATCTCAAGGGCTACATAACCGGCTCCGAGATGGTCAACTCGCTGATCAGTCAATGCTCGTGGTTCATCCACGTCATGCCTGCCATCGCCGCGCTGCGGGCCAACAGCCAGCGCGTCACCGAACTCGCAAACGCGATCGAAAACGTCCAGCACCCGCAGGAATTCTATCAGCAGACCGGCCGGTCCGACTTCCGCTACGACCGCCAAAACCCGGTCTTCGGCCTGACCATCCAGAAACTAGAGCTTGCGCATCAGGGCGAGGACGCAACGCCCTTCCTGAGTGCCGCGAATTTGCGCTTCCGGCGTGGCGAATGGACTTTCCTCAAGGGCGAATCCGGTTGCGGCAAGACCTCGCTGATCAAGGCGATCAACGGCTTGTGGCCTTACGGTCGCGGCACCATCGTCTTCCCGGAGGGGGTCAGGACTTTCTACGCCGCCCAGGAAGTCAAGCTGCAGCAGGTTTCGCTGAAGCAACTGGTCTGCCTGCCCGGTTCCGAGCATGATTACGCCGACGTGCAGGTCGCATCCGCCCTGCACAAGGCCGGCCTCGGCGACTTCATCGAACATCTGGCCGATGAGAGCCGTGAAGGAAAGATCTGGGATCAGGTTCTTTCGGGTGGGCAGAAACAGAAGCTCGTGGTCGCCCGCATCGTGCTGCAGCAGCCGGGACTACTGTTCCTCGATGAAGCCACCGGCGCGCTCGATCCCGAAGGACGGATCGCCTTCCACCAGGCGATCAAGGACAATTGCCCTGATGCAACTGTGATCTCGATCATGCATGAGGCGACGCCGCCGAGATCGCTCGCGGGCACCGAATTCTACCACAGCGTGGTTGCGATCGCCGACGGCGTCGCCACCAAGAAGCCGCTGGTTCCGAGCTTGCCGGTAGAGCTCACCACCATCCTCACGCAGCCGACGCGGCCGGCCGAGGACAAGTGGCTGCGCTTTCCCCGCCGGCTGAAGCAGAGATAGCCGCGGCACCATTGCCAGCGTCCAGCCAGCCTGCCACGTAGCCCGATCACAGTCTCGCGATCCAGTCGGTTTGCCGCCGTTTTAACCCGCTCTCGCGATTGACTCGGCAAGGCGCGCTCCTATGTTGCGCCGGCTTGCAGAATCTCAACTCGAACCCGCGAGCAGAAAGGTCACCGCGCCATGCCTGGCGACAGTCACAGTCGAACGCAACCGCCGTCCGCTTGACGTGACCTGACAGGCTCACGTCCTGCCGGACGGCAAGGAGTGAGCCATGAACGAGTTTTCCCCCCCAGCGGGCGGCGATGCCATCGCCATCGCTCGCGTACTTGCCAACGAACACGTCGCCGACATCGTCGAGGCCTTGAACCAGGAGCCCCGCGAGACGGCATCGGAGCTGCTTTGCGAAGTGCCGTTCGAGCGGCTGGTCGAGATCTTCGACCAGCCTGAACTCGACGGCGCATCCGAACTGGTCGAGGCGCTGCCCCGCATCAAGGCAGGCAGACTGCTTGCCGCCATGTCGGTCGACCGCGCCGCCGACATACTGCGCGATCGGAACGAGCCGGCTCGTTCCGAACTGCTCGGCGGCCTGGCGCCACCGCTGCGCGCGACGCTGCTTGCCATTCTCGGCTATCCCGAGGGCAGCGCCGCCTCGCTCATGACGACCGAATATGTCAGCGTGCCGCCGGACTGGAGCGTGGCCCGCACGCTGGATTATATCCGCAAGGTGGAGCGGACGCGCGAAACCGTCTACGCGATCTACATCGTCGATCCGCAAACGCATGTCCTGTTGCGCTCGACCAGCCTGCGTCGACTGATCGCTGGCGGGCCCGACGAGCTGATCATGGCAATCGCGCCGGATCGTGCGCCTATCACCGTTTCACCGCTGACCGATAGTGAAAAGGTTGCTCAGTTGATCTCGAAATATGATCTGCTCGCCGTTCCGGTCGTGGACAACGGCAAACTGCTCGGCATCGTTACCATCGACGATATTATCGACACGATGATCGAGGAAACGACGGAGGATGTGCATCGTTTCGGCGGCATGGAGGCTCTCGACGAGCCCTATATGAAGATGGGCTTTCTGGCGATGATCCAGAAACGCGCCGGCTGGCTGTGCGCGCTGTTTATCAGCGAGATGCTGACCGCCAACGCGATGCAAAGTTACGAGGGCGAGCTGGAAAAGGCGATCGTGCTGACGCTATTTATTCCATTGATCATGAGCTCCGGCGGCAATTCCGGCTCGCAGGCGACCTCGCTCGTCATCCGGGCGCTGGCGCTGCGCGAGATCGGCCTTGGCGACTGGTGGCGGGTGGCATTGCGCGAGCTGCCCACCGGCCTGGTGCTTGGCTCGATTCTTGGCGTGGTCGGCGTCTGCCGCATCGCGCTCTGGCAGTATCTCGGCTTCTACGACTACGGCCCGCACTGGCCGCTGATCGCAATGACGATCGGCGCCACGCTGGTTGGCATCGTCACCTTCGGCTCGCTGTCTGGATCGATGCTGCCGTTCGCCCTGAAGCGCATGGGCTTCGACCCGGCCAGCGCATCGGCCCCGTTCGTCGCCACGCTGGTCGACGTCACCGGGCTGGTGATCTATTTTTCTGTGGCGCTGGTGATCCTGCGCGGAACGTTGCTGTAAGAAAACTCACGCACTTCCATCGCGGCAATTTCGTTGCCGCGATGGGTTGTCGTCGCGTCAGACGCGCTCACCATCTCTCACCCGGTAAGTCGGCTTGTACATGGTGACGAGTTCTTCCGCGGCGGTCGGATGCACCGCCATGGTGCGATCGAAATCATCCTTGGTCAGGCCGGCCTTCAGCGGTATGCCGAGAAGCTGCGCCATTTCGCCGGCATCCGGCCCGAGGATGTGGGCGCCGAGGACCTTTTTCGAGGCGCCGTCGACGACCAGCTTCATCAGCATCTTTTCGTCGCGGCCGGACAGTGTGTGCCGCATCGGCCGGAAGGTGGCGCGGTAGATTTCAACATCCGAAAAGCGCTTTGCCGCCTCATCCTCCGACAGGCCGACCGTACCGATCTCGGGCTGCGAAAAGACTGCGGTAGCGATCGTGTCATGGTCGGGCGCCGTCGGCTTGTCCTTGAAGGCGGTCTCGACGAAGCACATCGCCTCGTGGATTGCCACCGGCGTCAATTGCACGCGATGGGTGACGTCACCGATTGCCCAGATGTTGTCGATGTTGGTGCGGGAGTATTCGTCGACGTGGATTGCCCCGGTTTTGGTCATCTCGATGCCGACGCCTTCCAGGCCCATGTTCTCGGTATTGGGAATGCGGCCGATGGCGAGCATGACCTGGTCGACCGTCAGCACCGTGCCGCCGGTGACAAGCGCGTCGAGCCGGCCGTCAGGCCGCTTCCTGACCCACTCGGACACGGCGTGGCAGAGGATTTTTATCCCTTTCTTTTCCATCGTGTCGTGCAGCATGCGTCTGAGGTCCATGTCGAAACGGCTGAGGATCTCCTTGCCGCGGTAGACCAGCGTCGTGTCGACGCCGAGGCCGTGAAAGATGTTGGCGAATTCGACGGCGATATAGCCGCCGCCCTCGATCATGATTGCCTTCGGCAGTTCCTTGAGGTCGAAGGCCTCGTTGGAAAAGATGCAGTGCTCATGGCCGGGCAATGCTGGATGCGGCGCCGGTCGCCCGCCGGTAGAGATCAGGATCTGGTCGGCGGTAACGGTGCGATCCTCACCAAGAAGATGCACCACATGCCGATCGACCAGGGTGGCGCGCGAATGAAAGACCTCGCCGCCGGCGCCCTGCACATTGTTCTGGTAGATGGCCTCCAGCCGGCTGATTTCGCGGTCCTTGTTGGCGACCAGCGTCTGCCAGTCGAAACGCGCCTCAGGCACCGTCCAGCCATAACCGGCGGCATCGGCGAAATGCTCGGGGAATTGCGAGGCGTAGACATAGAGCTTCTTCGGCACGCAGCCACGGATCACGCACGTGCCGCCATAGCGATATTCCTCGGCAATGCCGACACGCTTGCCGAGTGCGGCCGCGACGCGCGCCGCCCTCACCCCGCCGGAGCCGCCGCCGATGACGAAAAGATCGTAGTCGTAACCGGCCATGGCTGAACTCCTTGCCCCTCAAACCCCGAGACAGGTAGGCTGCCGACTATCAAAAGAAAAGCCCGGATTTGCCGGGCTTTTGGTCCAGTGGCGGTCAGGCGGCTCGGAAGTCCGCAATCAATTCGGTGTAGCGTCCGCGGGAGCTGCGCCATCGGCCGGAGCGGTACCGTCGGCAGGTGCAGCCGGCGCCTTGGCATTCGCCGCTGCACCCAGGGTCTCGCCGACCTGCTGGGCGAGATCGCGAGCCAGGCCGTTCTGCCAGATCTCGGCAGCCTTCACCAGTTCGCGCGTCACGATCGGGCCGTTGTCGAGCAGCTTCTTGCCGGAATCGGAATTGTAGAACGCGGCGATTTCATTGAGTTCCTTTTCCGAGAATACTTTTGCATAGGCGAGCGCCGCTTCCTTTTCCAGGTCGGCGCGGCGCGATGCCAAGGCCATCGCCTTCTCGTTGATGGTCTTGGCGATCAGTTCCTGCATGTCCGGGTTCTTCTGGATCAGCTGCTGCTCCAGTGCCGCGGCCGCTTGCGGCAGGATGCTGTCGAACGTATCCGTCGCATGGATCGCCGCGACGGCGGCGCGCGCCGCCTTCAAATGCGCATCGGTGACGTCCTGCGAAAACGCAGGCGACGAAAACGCGAAAACGGCCGAGGCCGCCAGAATGGCAAAAAAGCGGCCAACCCGGTTATGCAACATCATGATCGGTAAAACTCCCTGATTTTCGGGCGGCATGGACGGTTTGGATGCCGTCGCCGCCGGCTATGATGGCCGTTGATGCCAGCCCGATGAAAAGACCATGCTCGACCACGCCCGGAATGGCGTGGAGAGCATTCGAAAGCGCTCTTGTATCCGGAATGCGGCCAAAAGATGCATCGAGGATAAAATGGCCGCCGTCTGTAACAAATGGCTGGCTCCCCGTCATCCTCAATGTAACGGGGCCGGAAAGGCCAAGGTTTGCAGCCGCCGCGCCGACCGCAATTTCGGTGGCGCGCAGGCCAAACCGGTTGACTTCGATGGGCAGCGGAAAACGGCCGATCATCTCGACCATCTTGGAGCTGTCGGCGATGACGATCATGCGGGCGGAGGCCGCCGCGACGATCTTTTCACGCAGCAGCGCGCCGCCGCCGCCCTTGATCAATGTCAGCGCCGGATCGATCTCGTCGGCGCCGTCGATGGTGAGGTCGAGCTCGGGGGTTTCCTCGAGGGTCGATAGCGGCACACCAAGCTCGCTGCAAAGGACGGCGGTGCGCTCCGAGGTCGGAACGCCGATGACAGTCAGGCCGGTGGCGACCTTGTCGGCGAGCAGCCGCACGAACTCGTCCGCTGTGGTGCCGGTGCCGATGCCGAGCCGCATGCCATCCGTGACATGGGCAAGCGCTGCCCGCGCGGCCTCAACCTTCAATTGCCTAGCATCCATGCCGGGTCCCGAGATTTGTTTCGGCGCTCGTAGCATTTTTGCCGGGCTGGTCAAAGGACCTTGCCCGCGGTGGATAAGCCGGCTTGCCTGAACGGGCCGCAGCGGTTATCGCCTGCCGGCAATCAAATCGTCACAGGACAGGCCATGACCCGACCGATCATCGTGTTCGACCTCGACGGGACGCTGATCGACACGGCGCCGGACCTGCTCGACAGTCTCAACCACAGCCTTGCCGCCAGCCAGCTCGCGGCCGTCGACGAAGCCGGCTTCAGGCGCTTCGTCGGCCATGGCGGCCGGGTGATGATCGAGCGCGCTCACGCAGCACAGCACAGGTCGCTGGCAGTGGAGGAGCACGACCGCCTGCTCAAGCTGTTTCTGGACCATTACACCGTTAACATCCCCGGCAAATCGCGCCCCTACCCCGGCGTCCCCGAGGCGATCGCACGGTTCGAGGCAGCCGGTTACCTGCTGGCCATCTGCACCAATAAATACGAGGCCAATTCGGTGGCGCTGATCCAGGCGCTCGGTATGACCAGGCATTTCGCGGCGATTTGCGGTCAGGATAGTTTTCCGTTCCGCAAGCCCGACCCGCGCCATCTCACGCAGACCATCGCGCGCGCCGGTGGCGACCCGCACCGTGCACTGATGGTCGGTGATTCGCAGACCGACATCGACACGGCGAAAGCCGCCGGGATTCCGGTAGTGGCAGTCGATTTCGGCTACACCGACCGTCATGTGCGAGAGTTCGAACCGTCGGCGGTGATCTCGCATTTCGATTCGCTGACGCTCGATCTGGTACAAGGGCTGATGGCCGCGGCAGAAGGCTGAAAGCTGCCCATCGGGCGGACCGCCAGATGCCGACCGACAAGTGGTTGACTTCGCAGGCCGGCCTCCCTTATATCGCGGCGCGCTTGGCCTTCGGGCAACGAGCGGGCGATTAGCTCAGCGGGAGAGCACACCCTTCACACGGGTGGGGTCGCAGGTTCAATCCCTGCATCGCCCACCATCTGCTTCCTGAATCAATTCCAAGTCAGAGCGGCTAGTGGTCAAAATCTGACGCTTGGTGCCGAAGCAGTAGGCCCGCTCTGGGTAAACCTGCCTTTCGCTCCGGCTGCTGAAGCGGCTTTATCGCGCCTACTGCAAGCATATTGCCCATTCGGCAAACTCGCGCGTCGAGGCCGTTTTCAGCGGCGCGAAGCAATCCCCGCCGCCTCGGAGCGGCTGGAGCGCCCGTCGCGGTCATCAAGCGGTCGCTCGCTACGCTCCCGCTACGGACTCGATGTCACCCATTGTGAGGCCGCAGCCCGATCACGGTCGGCGCTAAACCCAACCCGAACCAAAGTGTCCACAGGGACATCACCAGTGATGCCACGACCCAGACGAAGCTGCCCAGGGTGACTCCGAGCCACATGCCCAGGGGCCAACCGAGGAAGGCTCCAATTCCGGCCACGACTGCGATGTACGATGCCCAGACCGGCGTGGCTCGGTGAGTGGTCTGCGCCTCGTTGCCAGCGATCACGGCAACGGCCAACGCCAAAAACATGAAGCCGTTAGCCTTTCCTTCGGAAAATGCCCACCAGGCCTCGAAAGTTGCCGTGTCCCCGGCGGCAGCAGCGGCGGAGACCACGGTGGCCTCGGCCACCGCGGTCGTCATGGTCCAGAGGGCGCCGACAGTCAGCACACCCCAGGCAGACAACGTCCACCACGCCTCGGTGAGGCGCGATCTGGCCGCCAGCACGATCAGACCTGTCAGGACGAACAGTGATAGCGCTACCGCGGAAACCCAATGGATGATCGCCCATCGGACAGGGTCGTCGGTGATGACTCCCATCTGGCGACCCATATCGGGATCGATCGGACCATGGCCGACCAGCGCGCCTGCCAGCAGGATAGAGGCGATCGCAAGCCAAACTCCTGCTACGCGCGTTCCTTCTTCTGTGTTTGCCATAGAGACCTCGCGCAGTAATGGTCCCATGTCCCATCTAGCGCCAGATTTCAAACGGTTGCAAGATGGCCAATGATCGGAACGGGTCAACTGACGCCGTAGCATTGCCACGTCTGTACGACCGGAAAGGGTCGGAACAGATAAACCGCATCGGGCACCAAGCGTCAGATTTTTACCACTAGCAGCTGCAGGTAGCCCCCTCGCCGCCAAAATTCTTTTGGGCGAAATTCAAGGCGCTGCTGTAGCTCGTATAGCTCTGGAACTGGAAAACGGTGGAGCCGGCCCGCACCTTCATCTGCTCGATATCCCAGAACGAAACCTCGATGCGGTCGTCGGCGCAATAGACCGTATAGCGTTCAGGTTCTAGCGCCTCGGCTTTCTGGACAGGCATCGAAATGGCCGGAATGGAAAATGTGAAAAGTACAAATATGATGACATGACGCATTTGCATGTAAAACCCCGAATGACCACCGGCACTATTACGGCCGCGATGTTGAGGCGACGCATCATGATTTTAAGCAGTCGCCGTGTTCTTTCGGCAGCCATAAATCAGGTACGGACGGCGCCTCCTTGTAGCGCAACGCTCCGCTATCCCGGAACAAACCTACATAGAAACGAGTTTCTGCTGATCGAGATGTGAGGGAAAGCCATGTCCAGACTTGTTTTGGCGGCCGCCGTGCTGCTTGTCGGCGGATCGGCCTTTGCCGCGGACGAAAATCCGGTGCCGCCGCAGAATGCCAAGAAGCTGTCGGAAATCATCGCCAAGGTCGAGCAGCGCGACGACTTCCGCTACATCAAGGAAATCGATTGGGACAGCGATGGCTACACCGTCATTTATTACACGAGCGACAAGGCGAAAGTCGAAATCACCTACGATCCGGTGACAGCCGCGCCGAAATAGTCGCTGCCTGCAAAGGTCAGCATTCGAAAAAGGCGCGCCCGGAGGCACCCGGCCTTGGGCATGCACTTGCGCAGATATGACTTTGATGGCTGACTGCGGTGCTATCATTGCGCGCGGGGGTGGGCATGGCGTATGCATACGACGACGGCCGCCTACTGACGCGTACCTTGAGGCGTTAGTGTCCGCTTAGATTAAGTGGACGCTTGGCGAATGAA
>NZ_JAMYVK010000026.1:0-95185 GCF_040323975.1 Mesorhizobium sp. M0019
CTGACGAGGTTCGCGGAAAAGCGCCCAACAGCGGCCACATCGCCGCTTCAGGCCGCCAAAACCTCATCGCCGTGCATCAAGGCGGCTAGGCACTTGCGGTACCCGGAGCGCAGCGTCCTTCTCGACATCTTCACAGCGGTAGCGGTTACTCCGCTATGGCACCCTCGGCGGTATTGCTGGCTGCGGATTCCACTAGATCTATGACATCGGCACCTGTGCAGACCCAAAAGATCTCTGCGTCCGCATCACCGTTAACAAGGCAGACGTGGCCCATGGTGCTGTCGAAATAGGCGCTATCTCCCGCTTCCAATATGATCGGTGCATAGAACTCGGTTTGGAGGACGATTGAACCGCTCAGCACAATCAGCACTTCCTCACCGTTGTGACGGATGAGCTGCCCAAAGTCACGGACTTCCCGGGCTTTGACACGAGTTCTGATCGGGATCATCTTCTTGCCGATTAGATCGGTGCAAAGCATTTCATAGTCATAATTCTTCGTTCGAAACTGGATACCCTGACCAGACTTGGTTATCGAACGACGCCCCGAAGGCAGCTCTTTCTTGCCATCGTAGAAAAGATCGGAAATATCTACGTCGAGCCCGCGCGCAAGACGGATGATACTTTCGTAGGTGGGCGAAAGTAGATTGTTTTCAATCTTCGAAATTGTCGAAGCGGAAAGACCCGAGCCGCCAGCTACATCCTTGATGGTCAGATTCGCTGCGGCGCGAAGCGCACGCACACGTTCTCCAAGGTTGGCATCCGATAGTTCTTTCGCGATATCTGCCGACCTCATGATGCTTGTCATTGGCTCTTTCCCATGAGTTTCGTTTCGTCAATTAACATAGCCTATAGGAACATGGTTGGGAATCGTTATAATCGTTGTAAAAGATGCAAGACGGTTTCAATCCCGAGGACATCAGCAGGCCGACGTGTGGCTCTGAACTATGATAAGGAACACCAATGCGAAGCTCGCAGTCCATTCATATCGTTGGATGCCACGCAGAGGGAGAGGTGGGCGATGTCATCGTCGGCGGCGTCGCGCCTCCGCCTGGAAAGACGATCTGGGAACAATCGCGTTTCATTGCCAAGGATCAGGTCTTGCGAAATTTTGTTCTCAACGAACCGCGTGGCGGCATTTTTCGTCACGTGAACCTGCTTGTTCCTCCCGTTGACCCCAAGGCCGCTATGGGCTGGATCATCATGGAACCGAACGACACGCCACCAATGTCGGGTTCGAACTCGATTTGCGTGGCGACGGTTCTGCTCGACACGGGCATCTTACCGATGCAGGAGCCGGAAACGCGCTTCATTCTCGAAGCGCCAGGCGGGCTTGTCGAAATCACGGCCTCGTGCAAGGGCGGCAAGGCTGAGAAGATCAAGGTTCGCAACCTTCCATCCTTTGCCGACAAACTGGATGTGAGACTGGAAGTGGCGGGGCTGGGGACGCTGACGGTGGATACAGCTTTCGGCGGCGACAGCTTTGTCGTTGTCGATGCGAAGTCGCTCGGCTTCGCCATCGAGCCGGACGAGGCCCGCGACATCGCCGAGGCGGCAATGAAGATTACAACTGCCGCCAATGAGCAGATCGGCTTCAAACATCCGACCAACGCCTGGGATCACATTTCCTTTTGCCAGTTCACCAATCCGGTGGAAATCGAGGCCGGCATCCTGACCGGAAAGAACACCGTCGTGTGCAGCCCGGGCAAGTTGGATCGATCGCCGACGGGCACCGGCTGCTCGGCGCGCATGGCTCTGCTTCACACCAGGGGTCAAATGAAAGCTGGTGACCGCTTCATCGGCCGGTCGATCATTGGAACGGAGTTTGAATGCAGCATCGAGGCGGAATGCATCGTCGGCGACCGAGCCGGGATCATTCCAACCATCGCCGGCCGAGCCTGGGTGACCGGAACCATGCAGCACATGCTTGATCCGGACGATCCATTTCCGGGCGGCTACAGGCTCTCCGACACCTGGCCAAAACTCATCTGAGCCGAGCCTCAAGACCCGCGAAGTGAGCCAGCACATCGACTAAGGCACTCTTGACCAGCCGCACGCGCGGCAGGACGGTTGCGTGTTCGTGGACCAGCATCCAGAGGTCTGGCATTAGCTTCGGTGCGTCTTGCAGCACCGCAAGCAGACCAATCGTCTCGGCGGCGAAACTGGGCAGCACGGCCATGCCCAGACCGTGCTTCACCGCCGCCATCTGCGCGTTCAACGAGGACAGGCGCAGGGCTGGTTGCAGGCCGGGGCATAGCACCTCCAGCCAGGTCGCCATGGTCAGGTAGCGCAGGTCCTCGGTCCAGCCGATCACCCGATGGCGGTGCAGGTCGGCCGGGCTGGCGGGGGTGCCGTGGCAAGCGATGTAACTCGATGAGGCGTAGATACCGAAAGCGACCCGTCCCAGCTTGCGCTGCCGGTAGCTGCCGCGTTCAGGCCGGATCAGGCGCAGGACGATGTCGGCCTCTTCTCCGGTCAGTCGCACCGGGCGAACACTGGAGTGCATCTCGATCCGGATATCCGGATGGCTTTGCAGGAATCCTGCGAGCCCGGGCAGCAGAATCTCTTGCCCAAGAAGCTCCGGCACGTCGAGGCGAACGGGGCCGGACAGATCGTTGTCTTTCTCACGCGCCGTACGCTCGAAGACGCGCATCTGCGCCTCGGCCCTTTCGCCTGGTGCCAGCAGATCTCGCCCGGCCGCTGTCAGGTCATAGCCGTCACGGTGAGGGCGGAACAGCTTGACCTGCAACGACGCCTCCAGCGCCTCGATCCGGCGGGAGACGGTGGAGGGGCTGACGCCAAGCTGGCTGGAAGCCGCACTGAGAGTGCGCGCGTTGGCCACAGCGAGGAAGAATTTCAGATCGTTCCAATCCATGCGGCTTTTCATTTTCGGAAGATCGGATTGCGGAAAGGTTTCTCGACTGCAGCGAAAAAGCAAGGCAATTCGTGCCGAAACCTTGCGAGGCAGGATCATGACAGCCGAAACCGAAGCCTTCCGATTTTCCGAATTTGGCGCACCCGATGTGTTAAGGTGGCAGCCCCACACGCTGCCCGATCCCGCTGCGGGAGAGATCCAGATCCGCCATTTGGCCATCGGCGTGAACTACATCGACGTCTATCACCGCCGGGGTGTTTTCGCCGCGCCGCTGGCGCTGCCAAGCGGCCTTGGAGTCGAAGGCGTCGGCACGATCACCGCCTTGGGCGAGGGCGTCACGGGCTTTGCCATCGGCCAGCGTGTTGCCTATGTCGGCGGCCCACCTGGCGCCTATGCCACCTTCCGCAACTTGCCCGCCGGCCGCGCCCTTGCGGTGCCCGCGTCACTGGACAGCACCGAGGTCGCGGCAATGGCCTTCAAGGGGCTGACGGTCGAATACCTGATCCACCGTTGCGTGCCAGTGGCCAGCAGCGACACCGTGCTGTTCCACGCGGCGGCGGGCGGGGTCGGCTCCATCGCCTGCCAATGGCTGCGCCAGATCGGCGCGACGGTCATCGGCACGGTCAGCTCGGCCAAGAAGGCGCAAGTGGCACTGGCTAACGGTTGCAAACATGTGATCATCTATACGGAGGAAGATTTTCAGGCCCGGGTGGCCGAGATTACCGGCGGCAAGGGAGTGGATGTCGCCTATGACTCGGTCGGGGCCGAGACCTTCACGAAGTCGCTCGACTGCCTGCGGCCGCGCGGCACATTGGTCAGCTTCGGTGAATCCTCAGGCCCGATTCCGCCGCTGAGTGTAGCCTCGTTGGGGGCAAAAGGATCGCTCTACGTCACCCGGCCTTCGATCGCGCATTACACTGCCAATCGCGCGGAATACGAGGCTGCGGCGCGGAACCTGTTCGCGGCGATGGAGGCCGGAGTGTTGCGGGCATCCGGTGTCACGACTTATGCCCTGTCCGATGCCCGCAAGGCGCACGAGGATCTCGAGGCGCGGCGCACGACGGGCTCGGTGGTTCTGGTTCCCTGACGGGAGTCAGAATCCCCAGGAAGGTCCGCGCTTCCCGGAGAACTCAAGCTACTGGTTTGCGCCGGCGAACGCCCTGATCGACACGCCACTTTCTTCCAGCATGGCTCGAACGCGCGCGGCGATGGTGACGGCCGCCGGCGTGTCGCTATGCACGCAGATCGAATCGATTGGTGTCTGCAGCATCTGCCCGGAAATCGTCTCGATGGCGCCTTGCTTGACCATCCGGACGACCCGCTCCGCCGCCTTCTCGGCATCGTGGATGACCGCTCCGTCCAGTTTGCGCGAGACAAGAAAGCCTTCCTCCGTGTAAGCGCGGTCAGCGAAGATCTCGGATCTGACCGTCAGGCCCGCGTCGCGCGCACCCCTGTCCTGAAACCCCAATGCAATGACCAGGCAGATCAGGCCGGGATCGACGGCCTTGACCGCGCGCGTCACGGCTTCGGCAACACCGCGGTCGGTCTGGGTAAGGTTGCCAAGCGCTCCATGCGCCTTCACGTACCGGATTGGGTGGCCGGCATAGGTGGAAAGCGCCTGCGCCGCGCCGATCTGGTAGGCGACCAGCCTTTCGATCTCGCTTGGGGAATGCGGGATGATACGGCGTCCGAATCCCCACAGGTCGGCGAAGCTCGGATGTGCGCCAACGGCGACGCCCTTGTCGCGCGCCATCGAGAACGTGGCCGCCATGATCTCGGGGTCGCCGGCATGAAAGCCGCAGGCCACATTGGCGGAACTGACAATATCGAGGATCGCCGCATCGTCGCCGAGCCTGTAGGCTCCAAAACCCTCGCCCATGTCGGAATTGATATCGACCTGCAATCCCTTGGCCGCCATGGCGCTTTCCTCAGTGGTTTGAACCATCGCCTTGCCTTCACATCAGCTCGTAGAGTGGCGTGCCGTAACCGACGACCGCTCCGTCCTCGGCCAGCGCCGCGCCCAGCACGCCGTCTGCCGGCGCGAGGACGGCCTTGAGGCATGGCCCGACCTGCAGGACACCGATCGTCTCGCCCTTGCAGACCGTCTGGCCAGGTTCGGCAACCGGGCGGCCGGTGGTTGGGTGATCGAGACGGAACACGCCGACGCCGGGCGCGCGCACACCCTTGAAAACCGTTCCGGCCTTCGGCACTTCGGCCGCAGCCACGGGTATCGAGGCAATAACGGACTGCATATGCAGGCGCAGCGAAAAGCCGGCCTCCGCCAGTTCGATCTCGGCGATACCGGCGCTTGCGCACCAGGCGGCCAGCCTTTCGATCTCCTCAATCGTCATCGCCGCCTCGTCGCTTGAGCAGACCGCCTTCAATGAGACGTTCGAGGTGATGGATATCGAAGCCTCCGGCGGCGAAGCCGGGCTCCTCCATCAGGATGCCGTGCAGCGGCGCGTTGGTGGCGATGCCGACAGCTTCCATCTCAGCCAATGCACCGCGCATGCGCCGGATCGCCTCTGCCCGCGTCGCGCCATGCGCCAGCAGCTTGGCCACCAGCGAATCGTAGTGCGGCGGCACGGTGTAGCCGGAGTAGAGATGCGATTCGACGCGGATACCGGGACCACCGGGCGGCGTCCAGCGCTCGACCCGGCCCGGATGCGGCCGAAAGCTGTAGGGATCTTCAGCGTTGATGCGGCATTCGACGGCGTGGCCTTGAATGCGGATGTCTTCCTGGCTGAACGACAGCGGTTCGCCGCGAGCGATGCGGATCTGCTCTCGCACGATATCGATGCCGGTGACGAGTTCGGTGACCGGATGCTCCACCTGCACGCGGGTGTTCATCTCGATGAAAGAGAAGCGCCCGTCCTCGTAGAGGAACTCGAACGTACCGGCACCGGTATAGCCGATGGTCAGGCATGCGCGGGCGCAGAGCTCGCCGATCTCGGCGATCGCCGCGCGGGCGATGCCCGGCGCGGGAGCTTCCTCGATGACCTTCTGGTGGCGGCGCTGCATGGAGCAATCGCGCTCACCGAGCCAGACCGCTGTACCGTGCTTGTCCGCCAGAATCTGGATCTCGATATGGCGCGGCTGCTCGAGGAATTTCTCCAGATAGACTTGCGGGTTGCTGAAGGCCCGGCCGGCTTCCTCTCGCGCCATCGACACGGCCTCTATCAACGAGCGCTCATCGCGCACGATACGCATGCCGCGCCCGCCGCCGCCACCCGCCGCCTTGACGATGACCGGATAGCCGATGGCCTCGGCGATGGCGCGCACCGCCTCCTCGTCCTGAGGCAGCGCCCCCTCCGAGCCCGAGACACAGGGAACGCCAGCAGCGATCATCGTCCGCTTGGCGGAGACCTTGTCGCCCATGGTGCGGATCGCCGCCGCGGACGGCCCTATGAAGATAAGGCCGGCGTTTTCGACCGCCTCGGCGAAGGCGGCGTTTTCCGAGAGGAAACCATAGCCCGGATGGATCGCGCCCGCGCCGGTGAGTTGCGCAGCCGCGATGATCTCGGCGATGTTGAGATAGCTCTCCGTCGCGGCAGCCGGTCCGATGCAGATTGCCTTGTCCGCCAGCGCGACATGGCGAAGGCTCGCATCCGCTTCCGAATGCGCCGCCACCGTCTTCAATCCGAGATCGCGGCAGGCTCGCAGGATGCGCAGCGCAATTTCACCGCGGTTGGCGATAAGGACGGTATCGAACATCGCCCTCAGCCCAAATCTTCGAGAACGAACAGCACGTCGCCGGACTGCACGGCGGCATGGTCGTCGAACGCGATCTGGACGATCCGCCCAGCGCGATCGGATTCCACGACGTTGAAGGTCTTCATGGCTTCGAGGACGCCGATCTTCTGCCCTTCCTCGATCACATCGCCAACCGAAACCAGCGGCGGTTCGCCTTCGGTGCCAGAACGGTAGAACACGCCCGAGAGCGGTGCGCGGATCGTATGCCGCGCGATAGACGGAGCTGTCGAAGCCGAATTTGAGGAGGCGGCGGTACCTGCGGCTGGCTGCGGCGAAGGCTGCGCCTGCGACGTGGATTGCGCGGGCGCCGCCTGCCTGGACATGCGGATGCGAACGCCGTCGCGCTCCATCTCCAGTTCGGCAATGGGCGAACGCGAGACAAATTCGATCAGCTTGTGGACGAAGTCGAGATCCATCGCCGGCCCTATCGCAGCGCTTCGACAGCCTCGGCGATGCGCCCGATCGCTTCTTCGATCAGGTCCATCGACGTGGCTATGGAAATGCGGAAATGCGGCGACAGGCCGTAGGCTGAGCCCTGCACCACCGCGACCCGCGCCTGATCGAGGAGGTAAAGCGAGAAGTCGTCGTCGCTGCCGATGGGAATGCCATCCGGGCGGCGACGGCCGATCAGGGCTGAGCAATTGGGATAGAGATAGAAGGCGCCCTCGGGCGTCTGGCAGGTGAGGCCGGGAACCTTGCGCAGCAGCTCCAGAGCGCGGTCGCGCCGCGCCTGGAATTCGAGCGCCCGCGGGCGAAGAAAGTCCTGAGGACCTTCAAGTGCGGCTATGGTCGCGGCCTGCGAGATGGATGACGGGTTCGACGTGCTTTGGCTCTGCACGGTCGCCATGGCGCGGATCAGCGGTTCCGGCCCGCCTGCATAGCCGATCCGCCAGCCGGTTATGGCATAGGCTTTCGACACGCCGTTGACCGTCAGTGTGCGATCCTTCAGCCGCGGCTCGACGCCGGCGATGGTATGGAAGGTGCGTCCGTCGAACAGGATGTGCTCGTAGATGTCGTCGGTCAGCACGTGGACATGTGGGTGGTCGAGGAGCACGACGGCCAGTCCGGCGAGTTCGTCACGGCTGTAGACGGCGCCTGTCGGATTGGAGGGCGTGTTGAGGAGCAGCCATTTCGTGCGCCCGGTGATGGCGGCTCGCAAGGCCTGCGGTGTCAGCTTGAAGCCTTCGGCCTCCGTGCACGGAACGACCACGGGCTTGCCTTGCCCGAGCAGAACGATGTCTGTGTAGGAGACCCAATAAGGCGCGGGAACAACCACCTCGTCACCCGGGGCGAGCGTTGCCAGCAAGGCATTGTAGATGATCTGCTTCGCGCCGCCCGCGACAGTGATCTGCGACGGCTTGAAGTCGAGGCCGTTTTCGCGCCTGAATTTCTCGGCCACCGCGTTCTTCAGCGCAGGCGTGCCGTCCACCGCCGTATAGCGCGTCTCGCCCCGGAGCATGGCCTGATAGGCAGCCTCGATGATGTGCGGCGGCGTCGGAAAGTCCGGCTCGCCGGCGCTCAGGCTGACAACGTCGATGCCGGGCGAACGCATTTCAATTGCCCGCGCGGTGACCGCCATGCTGGGGCTTGGCTTGACGACGTCGAGACGGGGAGCAATGAGGCCCACGGAACAATCCTCAGCATGTCAGATATTTGGCACAGATTGGATAATGTATTCTGATTTTCGCGTCAAACCCCTTTTTCTGCGTCGAAGTCCGGGTTATGTGTCGTTCTGGAGGTGGCCCGACAGAGGAAAGTATCCAATCATTCGTCGCCACGAATAACATCGAGATAAGGAACACGGTCAGAATGGGCACAAACTATGATGTGGTGATCGTCGGCGGAGGTGTTGTCGGCAGCTCGATCGCCTATTTCCTGTCAGCCAATCCGGATTTCGGTGGCAGGGTCGCGGTGATCGAGCGGGATCCCTACTACACGGCCTCCTCGTCCTCATTGTCGACCAGCGCCATACGCCAGCAATTCGGCACTGCGCCGAACATCGCCATGTCGCAATTCAGCATTGACTTCCTGCGCCAGGCAAAGACGCGACTTGCCATTGGCGACGAGTTGGCGGACATCGGACTACATGAGCCAGGTTACCTCATACTGGCGACGCCCGAGCGGGCAGACGCGCAACGGGCCAAGAACCGCGTTCAGCGCGGCATGGGCGTTGATGCGGAATTGATCGAGCAGGTCGATCTGGCGCGACGCTTCCCCTGGCTCAACACCGACGATCTCGCCCTCGGCTCACTCGGCCTCGGCAGCGAAGGCTGGTTCGATGGCCCTGGCCTGATGCAGGCATTCCGGCGAAAGGCGCGCGCACAGGGCGTGGACTATCTTGCCGCGACCGTAACGGGACTGACCATGGCTTCTCCCCGAAAGGTTGGTGAGGTGGTGCTGGACAATGGCGAACGGCTTGCCGCCGGCACGGTGATCAACGCGGCCGGACCCTGGAGCGCGGGCATCGCCAAGATGGCCGGCGCCGACCTGCCCGTCGTCCCGAGCAAGCGTTGCGTCTTCGTCTTCGAAACACCGGCAAGGATCGAGAACTGCCCCTTCGTTTTCGACACCAGCGGCTTCTGGCTGCGGCCGGAAGGCCAGCTGTTCCTGTGCGGCGTTCCGCCGGTGCGCGAGAACGAGCCAGACGATTTTGGACTGGATGTGGACTACGAACTGTTCGACGAGGTGATCTGGCCAGCGCTGGCCCATCGAGTGCCTGGGTTCGAACAACTGCGGATGCTGCGCGCCTGGGCAGGGCTCTACGAGTACAATACGTTCGATCACAGTGGCATCATCGGTCGCCATCCCGAGATCTCGAACTTTGTATTCGCCACCGGCTTTAGCGGCCACGGCATGATGCACGCGGCGGCGACCGGGTCGGGCGTCAGTGACCTGATCGCCTATGGCGAGTATCGCTCTATCGACCTGTCGGCGTTTCGCTATGATCGGATCGCCGCCAACCAGCCCATCGAAGAACATGTCTACTGACGCGAAACGGACGGCATGGCATCGGAAGGGCAAGGGTGCTATGCGTCCGCTTCTTCCATCAAACGGCGCCGCATTCAGTATACAAGGCGGCCGCTCCCCAGGCTCATTCATGCTCGTACAGAAAAAGACCATCTCGACCCAGGTAGCCGATGCCATCAGGCAGAAGATTCTGATCGGCGAATACGAAGCCAACTTCCAGTTGCGACAGGAGCATCTGGCCACAGAGTTCGGCGTCAGCCGAATTCCGGTACGAGAGGCGCTCCATCAGCTTCACTCGGAAGGTTTCGTCACCCTGGTTTCCCATAAGGGAGCTGTCGTCACCTCCATCTCCCTTGACGAGATCCTCGAGCTCTACGAATTGCGGGCCCGGATTGAAACATGGCTACTTGCGCTTGCCATTCCAAGGATGACGGACGCCGACCTCGCGCTGGCCCGCGAACGTGCGAAACAGCATCAGGAACAGGGCAAGACAGGTGAGTACTCGAACCAGCTGAACTGGAACTTCCACGCCGCGCTCTATGCGCCGTCCGGTCGCAAGGCGACGATCGAACTGGTCGGGCGCATCTACCAGCAACTGGAACGCTACACGCGCATGATGGTGACGCTCACCGAGATACAGGCCCAGTCCGACCGCGACCACTGGCAGCTCATAGACCTGTGCGAAGCCAAGGACACACTGCGCTCCGTTGGCCTTTTGGAAATGCATATCATCACCAGCGGCAAATTCCTGGTAGACCGGCTTCAGGAACTTCGGGGCAGTTGATCGCAAGCGGACGGGGAACGAGGCGATGGCAAATTGGTCTGGAGTGTTCCCCGCGGTGACGACCAAGCTCACTCGGGATGGCAGCGTAGACCTCGAGGCTACGGCGAACAGTATCGATAGGCTCGTGAGAAACGGCGTGTCTGGTGTGATCGTCCTTCCAATGCTGGGTGAAAACGCCTCGATGACCCTTGTCGAACGTGAAGCCGTCATTCGTCGTGCCGTGGAAGTGGTGGCAGGTCGCGTGCCCGTTCTCTCGGGCCTTGCCGAGATCACCCTCGGCAGTGCAACGGCAAATGCGAGGCTTTACAAATCTCTGGGCGCCCAAGGCCTGATGGTCTTTCCGAGCCTCGCCTACAAGACCGACCCGCGTGAGACAGTGGAGTGGTATAAGGAAATCGCAGGCGCATCGCAACTGCCGATTATGATCTACAACAACCCCATCGCGTACGGGGTCGACGTGACCGTCGAAGTTCTCAGGGAACTTGTCGACACACCGCAGATCGTCTGCATTAAGGAAGAGTCGGGTGACATTCGACGAGTCACTGATTTGCATGTCGCGTTCGATGACCGCTTCAGTATTTTTTGTGGCGTGGACGATCTGATCGTCGAAAGCTCGGCCCTCGGCGTGGCTGGCTGGGTTTCGGGTATGACCAATGTCTGGCCGGCAGAATGCGTCGAGCTCTTCAACTTTTGCGCACAGGACAGATTTCCGGAGGCGCGCTCGCTTTATCGCATTCTGACGCCGTCATTCCATCTCGATACTCACGTCAAGCTGGTCCAATACATCAAGCTTGCCGAAAACCTCGTCTATGGAGCGCCGGAATGGACCCGGGCCCCACGCTTGCCGCTCATCGGGAAGGAGCGCGACCACGTCGTCTCAATTATACAGCAAGCAATCAATGCCTTGGCGGATCGCGCCAGAAAAACAGCTTGATCGATCTCCTGATTTGATTCCGCGAAGGCGATCGTGGCGCGACCGAGTCACCTGCCAGTTGGTACGACTCGAGCGCCGCTATTTAGCTGGAGGTGTGGAGCGGGTAAGCAACACGACGCCCCCACTATCGGCTGTGTCGTAATAGGTGAAGCCGGTGCGGTTTTCCCGCCGCCCGCGCATCAGCACGGAAAGTCCGTCAGTTTGCGCCTTGGTTTCGGCTGCGTCCGCGTCACGGACTTCAAAGCCGATATGGAAGACGCCCTCGCCCTTGGTGTCGAGTTGAATGCGCTGTGGTGAAGGGTCATGGCTTGGCTGGCAGAGTTGCAGCTGAATGTTCGGCAGGTTGCAAATCCGGTATTGCATCGCCCTGAAACCGTCGGGGCTCGGCACCTGGAGTTCTTCGTATTCGGCCAGCGGTGGATAAGCCTCCCACGGCCCGATGCCGATGGAGTCATAGTAGGCTTGCGCCTTGTCGATATCGTGCACGACGATGCAGATGTGATGCAGCTTGTCGAAGTTGCCCATGTGCTCACTCCCCATTCTTCTCACTCCTTGACCGGGACCGTATAGTTCAGCACGCGGCGCCCTCCGTCGGGATAGATCGTCTCGCCGGTGATATAGGAAGCGTCGTCGCTGGCCAGGAACGCTACGACGGCGGCGATCTCTGCGGGGGTGCCTAGACGCCCAAGCGGTGTGCGCGAAAGGATCGCTCGTCGCATTTCCTCCGAGTCGATGAAGGCCCCGTCCATGACCATCTCCGTCGCGATTGTGCCCGGCCCGACGCCGACCACGCGGATGCCATGCGGAGCAAAGGCGACCGCCGCGGTGCTGGTGACCTGGTTCATGCCGCCCTTGGAGATCGCGTAGGTGGCGACGCGCGGGTTGGCGAGGCCTGAATTGATCGAGGACATGTTGATGATGACACCGCCTCCACCTTGCGCGATCATCTGGCGGGCTGCGGCCTGGGTGCCCATAAACGCGCCCTTCAGATTGACGGCGAGAACCCTGTCGTAGTCCGCCTCTGTGATGTCGAGAAAGTCCTGGACCGGAGCGATGCCGGCATTGTTGACCATGATGTCGACACGGCCGAATTTCGCCACCGCCGCCGCAACCAGCCCATCGACCTGATCCTTCTTGCTGACATCCGTAACGACCGCCAGGACGCTGTCGGGGGTGCCGATTTCGGCGGCACATTTTCTCAGTTCCGTCGCATCGATGTCGCCGAGCACGAGCTTCGCGCCTTCGGCCAGAAAGCGTTCCGCGCAAGCGCGTCCGATGCCGCGCGCCGCGCCTGTGACAACCGCCACCTTGCCTGCCTGTCTCATGTCCAGTCCTTCGATCATTGTAAGTCGGCCACCATCTCAGGGAGCGATGGGCCGAGCTTGGCCACGGATAGGGATAATTCTCCCACCGAAGCCTAGCCTAGCGGATAACGAAGGGATTGGCGGTCTTGCCAGCGGTGTCTATCCACACCGTCTTGGTCTGCAGATAGGAATTGATGGCCTCCTGCCCACTTTCACGCCCGATACCGCTCCTCTTGTAGCCGCCGAAGGGCGCCATGTAGGAGACGGCACGGTATGAATTGATCCAGACCATCCCCGCTTCCATCGCGGCCGCGCCGCGCAGCGCCCGGCCCATGTCGCTGGTCCATATCCCGGCCGCCAGCCCATAGGGGCTGTCATTGGCAATGGCGAAGGCCTCGTCCTCGTCGTCAAAGGGGATGACGGACAGGATCGGCCCGAACACCTCCTCACGCGCGATCCGCATGGTGTTGTTCACGCCGGTGAAGATGGTCGGCTCGACGAACCAGCCCTCGGCCAGTTCACTGGACGCAGGCTTGCCGCCACCGAGCACGCATAGCGCGCCCTCGCGGCGCGCTATGCCGAGATAGGACAGCACCTTCTCGCGCTGGGCTTGTGTGGTGATCGGCCCAACCTGCGTCTCGGCCAGCGCCGGATTGCCCAATCGAGCACTGGCCGCCAGCGTTATGACGCCCTCCACGAACCGGTCATGGATCTTGCGATGCACCAGCAGGCGCGAACCCGCGATGCAGGTCTGGCCGCTGGCCGCGAAAATGCCTGAGATCGCGCCGTTGACCGCGCTCTCGATATCGGCGTCGTCAAAGACGATGTTGGCCGATTTGCCGCCGAGCTCCAGCGTCACGGTCTTGAGCTGCTCGGCAGCGGCTCGATAGACGGCGACCCCACCAGGCTCGCCGCCGGTGAAGGCGATCTTGGCGACGTCGGGGTGGGAGACGAGCGGTACGCCGACATCCTGCGGCATGCCGGTAACGGTGTTGACCACGCCGGGCGGGAAGCCTGCCTGCGCAAACAGTTTCACGAACTCCAGCGTCGAGGCGGAGGCGTGTTCCGACGGTTTGATGACGACGGTGTTGCCGGCCGCCAGCAGCGGAGCGAGCTTCCAGGTCAGAAGCAAAAGCGGCGAATTCCAGGGCACGATGGCCGCAATGACACCCAGCGGCTCGTGGCGGGTAAAGGCGAACATGCCAGCCTTGTCGATCGGCAGAACCGACCCTTCGATCTTGTCGGCAAGACCGCCGAAATAGCGGAACCATTCCGGGATATAGCGCAGTTGCGCGGTCATTTCGGTGATCAGCTTGCCGTTGTCGCGCGTCTCGATGGCGGCAATGCGATCCGCGTTGTCGGCGATCAGCTCAGCCAGCCGCACAAGCAGCTTGCCGCGGGCGGTGGGCGTGATGCCAGCCCATTCCTTCGATCGGAAAGCCGCCTTGGCCGACGCCACAGCGGCGTCCACCTCGGCCTCGCCACCGCGCGGGATCAGCGCCCAGGGTCTGCCGGTAAAAGGATCATGGCTCTCGAATGTATCAGCGATCGATTGGAGCCGACCGCCGACCGTGTTCTGGAAACTGACCAACGCCATATCGGCCCTCAACAGGTTGCGAAGCCCAAATGGGCGCGAAAGCGGTTCTTGACCTCGACGGCGTCGCGCGGCGGCAGCGAGCGCGGCAGATTTTCGGCAGTGATTTTCAGCACGAAAAGGCGTGGACCGTCGGCCGGGCGACGAAGCTTTTCACAGAGTGCGTCGACCTCCTCCAGCGTGCGCAGCTCGGCGGTTTTCGAAAAACCGCAGGCGGCTGCGACCTTGTCGAAACCAATGCCCTTGCCGGTATGGCTGGACTGCATGCCGGTCTCGCCGAAATGCTGGTTGTCGAGCACGATCAGGTCGAGATTTTTCGGCCGCGCCACCGAGATCGTCGCCAACGAACCGAACGCCATGAGCTGTTCGCCATCTCCGGTAATCACCATGACCCGCTTGTCGGGCTGGGCCTGGGCAAGCCCGAGGCCGATCAGTGCCGCGCCGCCCATGGCACCCCACAGATAGTAGTTGTCGTTGCGGGCACCGGCGGCATGCACGTCGTAGCTCGGCGAGCCGAGACCGGTCACGACCAAGGCGCCGTCGCGGGCGTCAAGCAGCTTCTTCACCGCAACCCGGCGGTCCATCGTCGGTAAATTCATGTCACTCACCACTTCTTCTTGCCGAGCAGCCGCTGCCCGATCAGCACGGCGATCTGCTGGTCGGCATCGAAAGCCATCAGGGCTGCCTGCGCCACCGTCTCCACGAGGTCGGGGCCGGTCTCGGCGCGCAGCACCCTGAGGCCGATCGCCTTCAGCGAGGCCTCAGTCGCCTGCCCCATCGGCACCTGCCACGGGTTGAACTCGGCCCATTCGCCGCGCATCGTCACCAGGACGAGCAAGGGAAAGCGTGCCTGCACGGGAAGCGACAACATGTTTATGCAATTGCCGACGCCTGAGGATTGCATGAGCACCACGCTCCGCTTGCCGCCGAGCCAGGAGCCGGCGGCGATGGCGATGCCTTCCTCCTCCGTCGTCAGCACATTGGTGACGACCTCGGGATCCTCACTGAAGCGTTGGATCAATGTGGTATGGCCGGCATCGGGCACATAGGACATGTGGCTGATGCCGGCAGCCTTGAGCACGTCATAGACCTGATCCGGCCACTGCTTTTCAGGTGCCGTCGCAGCGGCCGCAAGTGCTGCTGCTTCCGGAGGTTTTGCTTGTACGCTCGCCGTCACCTTGGATCTCCGAGATATTGGACTGGCATCAGGTTACAGCGGTTGGCCGATCCAATCTTCGTCTCTTTCTCGTGATCAGATATAATGATATTCGATAGCTCATGGAGTTATCACAGCTACGGACCCTGATCCACGTCGCCGAACTCGGCAGCCTCAGCAAGGCTGCCGACCGGCTGCGCATTGCGCAGCCGGCGCTCAGCCGGCAGGTGCGCATGCTGGAGGAGGAGCTGGGTTTTGCCCTTTTCCTGCGCCACGGACGCGGCATGGTGCTGTCCGAGCAAGGCAAGGAGGTGCTGACGCACGCCATGCGCGTGATGGCCGAGATCGACGAGATCCGCGCCACAGCCACGCCCGCCGACGCGCCGCTGACCGGCGAGGTGGCCATCGGCCTGCCACCCACCGTTGCCGACATTATTTCGATGCCACTGGCTGCCGCCTTCGGCAAGGCTCACCCCAAGGCCAAGCTCAGACTTGTCAGCGCCTACACAGGCTATTTGCTGGACTGGCTGCACCGGGGCGAAGTGGACGTCGCGGTGCTCTACGACCCGCGCATGGCACGTTCGCTGCGCTCGCGCCCGCTGCTTTTGGAAAACCTCTTCCTGATCGGACCGCCGGACGCGGGGTTTTCAACCGTGCGCGCCGTATCGTTCGCCTCGCTCGCCGGCAAGCGCCTGCTGTTGCCCAGCATCAAGCATGGACTGCGCATCATCGTCGAACGCTGCGCCACGGATGCCGGCATCACGCTCGATGTCGGCATCGAAGCGGACTCGTATTCGGCGCTGAAGGACCTGGTGCGCAACGGCCATGGCTGGACGATCCTACCGCTCGCTCCCATCCATGCCGACGTGGCTGCGGGGCTGCTCACCGCCGCGCCGCTGATTGATCCCGTGCCCGTGCGCCGCTTGGTCCTTGCCTACCCGGCGGACCGGCCTGCCTCGCGGCTGGCGCGGTTTGCCGGACAGACGATAGAGGACATTGCCAAGGACCTTGTCGGGCGGGCCGTCTGGGTTGGCCAGCTTCTCGGTCCTCCGCCATAAGCATTTGAATTTCGTTATATCTGCTCACGCCTGCCTTGCATTGCGGATGGGACGTGGAGGCGCGATAGTTAGGCCGCAGCAAGACGAAAAGCCGGACCGACCTCATGGAACACTACCAGGACATTCGGGATGCCGTCGCCAAGCTGTGCGCCCGCTTCCCCGGAGACTACTGGCGCGTCCTCGACAGGGACATGGCCTATCCCCGTGAATTCGTGGAAGCGTTGACGGAGGCCGGCTGGCTCTCGATCCTGATCCCGGAGGCCTATGGTGGCTCTGGACTGCCGCTTTCGGCTGCCGCTGCCGTGCTGGAGGAAATCCAGCGCGCCGGCTGCAATGGCGGTGCCTGCCATGCCCAGATGTACACGATGGGCACGCTCCTTCGCCACGGCTCGGAAGCGCAGAAGCAGGGATACCTGCCGAAGATCGCCGAAGGAGAATTGCGCCTGCAAGCCTTTGGCGTCACCGAACCGACCAGCGGTACCGACACGGGGGCGCTGAAGACCACCGCGCGGCTCGATGGCGATCATTTCGTGGTCAAGGGCCAGAAAATCTGGACCAGCCGCGCCGAGCATTCTGATCTGATGCTGCTTCTGGCGCGGACCACGCCGCTCAAGGACGGCATGAAGAAGACCGACGGCCTCTCCGTCCTTATCGTCGACATGCGCGAAGCCGTTGGCAACGGCCTCACCATCCGGCCGATCCGCACCATGATGAACCATGCCACAACGGAAGTCTTCTTCGACGATCTGCGCGTGCCCGCCGAAAACCTGATCGGCGAAGAGGGAAAGGGCTTCCGCTACATCCTCTCGGGCATGAACGCCGAGCGGATCCTGATTGCCGCCGAATGCGTCGGCGATTCGAAATGGTTCATCGACAAGGCAAGCACCTATGCCAAGGAACGGCATGTATTTGGTCGGGCGATCGGCCAGAACCAGGGCATCCAGTTTCCGATCGCCAGGGCCTACGCCAACATGCGGGCAGCCGAATTGATGGTGCGCGAGGCGGTGAACCTCTACGAGGCCGGCAAGAACCCCGGCGCCGAAGCGAACATGGCCAAGATGCTGGCGGCAGATGCTTCGAACGAGGCCGCCAATGTCTGCATCCAGACGCATGGCGGGTTCGGTTTCGCGGAAGAGTACGACATCGAGCGCAAGTTCCGCGAGACGCGTCTCTATCAGGTGGCGCCGATCTCGACCAACCTCATCCTGTCATACCTTTCCGAGCACGTGCTTGGCCTACCGCGTTCCTACTAGGAGTGGTCGCCGTGAATATCCTCATCGTCTACGCCCACCCGGAACCCAGATCCTTCAACGGCGCCATGAAGGATCTCGCCGTGGAGACCTTGATCCGCGCAGGCCACGACGTCGTCGTCAGCGATCTCTATGCGATGGGCTTCAATCCTGTCGCCGGGCCGGGCGACATATCAGGCGAGCGCAGCGATCGGGATTTCTTCAGCCTGCCGCGCGAGCAGACCGCCGCCTACGAGGCCGGCGCACTCTCGGCCGACATCAACGCCGAGATCGAAAAACTGAAGCGGGCGGACTTCGTGCTGTTCCAGTTCCCGGTCTGGTGGTTTGGAATGCCCGCAATCCTCAAGGGTTGGGCCGAGCGTGTCCTCGCGCGCGGTTTCGCCTACCTGCCGGGCCGCAAATACGACACCGGCATGTTCAGGGGAAAGCTCGCCATGGTGGCCGCCACCACCGGCACATCGGCCGACACCTACGCCCCCGATGGCATTGATGGCGACATCCTCACCGTGCTGTGGCCAATCCATAATGGAGTGCTGCGCTATTCCGGCTTCGACGTGCTGCCGCCCTTCGTCGCCTATATGCCGGGCCGTGTCGGCGAGGATGGCCGCAAGGCCTATCTGGAAACCTACCGCAAGAGGCTCGAGGGCATCGACGGCACACCGCGCCTGTTCTTCCACCCAGCCGAGGATTACGGCAGGAACGAGCGACTGAAGCCCGGTGTGCTCGCCCGCTCCGGGGTGCAGCGCAATGTCTGACAGCGCCCGCCCGCTGGAGGGCCTGTTTGTCGTCGCCATCGAGCAGGCGGTCGCCGCACCGCTCTGCACGGTCCGTCTTGCCGACGCCGGCGCGCGCGTCGTGAAGATCGAGCGCCCGGAAGGTGAAACTGCACGTCACTACGATTCCACCGTGGAAGGTATGTCGGCTTATTTCGTCTGGCTCAACCGCGGCAAGGAGAGCGCGGTGCTCGATCTGAAAGCCGAGCAGGACTTGGCTCTACTGCACCGTATGGTGGCGCGCGCGGATGTTCTCGTACAGAATCTCGCGCCGGGCGCCATCGCCAGGCTCGGCCTCTCCGCCGATGCGATTGCGAAGAAATTCCCTCGGCTGATTGCCGTCAACATCGTCGGGTATGGGCAGGACACGCCTTACGCGGCAATGCGCGCTTACGACATGCTTGTGCAGGCCGAAAGCGGCATCTGCGCCGTCACCGGAACGCCGGACACGGCCTGCAAGATCGGGGTTTCCGCCGCCGACATCGCCACCGGAATGAACGCCCATGCGGCGATCCTCGAAGCACTGTTGGCTCGCGAGAGGACCGGACGTGGTCGCAGTGTCGAGATCGCAATGTTCGACGGGATGGCCGACTGGATGGCCGTGCCGCTGCTGCACTACGAACATGCGGGCCGAGAGACCCGACGATATGGCCTAGCGCACGCCTCTATCTACCCCTACCGACCCTATGCCTGCAGCGATGGCGCCGTGGTCGTGTCCATTCAGCAGAGCAGTGAATGGAAGCGCTTCTGCGGCATCGTGTTGCAAAGACAGGATCTGTTCGCTGACGAACGTTTTGCCACCAATGCCTGGCGGGTGGCCAATCGCACGGCACTCGACGCCGAGATCGAACCGATCTTCGCGGCAATCGGCTGCGAAGAAGCCATAGACCGTCTCAACGAAGCGCGGATCGCCTGGGGCCGGGTGAGCGAACTGCGCGACCTGCCGCACCACAACGCGCTGCGCCGGGCAGAGGTGGCGCTACCGGACGGCAGGCGCATCGCGGTGCCGGTACCGGCTGGCCGATCGGAGGGGTTCGCTTCAATCCCCAGCGTTCCCGCTCTCGGCGCCGACACGGATCGAATCCGGTCGGAATTCGCCGCCTGAGGAGGAAGCTCATGAGACCGGACACAAGCACCACGCTGCAGGAATGGATCGGGCGCACGCATCAGGTCGAGGATATTGTGACCCCGCGCCTGCTGGCGAGCTTCGACGCCATGCTCGGTCCTCACGCGGTGCGAGGCACCGTGGCCCCGCCCGGCCTGCACTGGTGCCTGGCGCCCGACATTGCCGACATGCGCGAACTTGGGCCCGACGGACACCCGACCAAGGGCAGCTTCCTGCCACCGGTGCCACTTCCGCGTCGCATGTGGGCGGGCAGCGACGTACGCTTCATAGCGCCGATCCGCGGCGGCGACACCATTCGCCGTCGCTCGACACTGGCCGCTATCGAGCAGAAGCGGGGTCGCACCGGCCAGCTCACCTTCGTCACCGTCCGGCACGAAATCGTCAACGACGCTGGTCCCGTGATCGAGGAGGACCAAACGCTTGTCTATCGAGCGGCCGACACCGCTGCGGCGCCCCCAGCCGCGCCGGCAAGCCCGGCAACGGCCGTATCGCACCAGCGGACGGTCGACGTGGATCCGGTGCTGCTTTTTCGCTATTCGGCGCTGACCTTTAATGGTCATCGCATCCACTACGACGCGCCATACGCCACAACAGTCGAGCGTTATCGCGGGCTCGTCATCCACGGCCCGCTCCAGGCGACATTGCTCATGAATTTCGCCGCCGCCATTGCCGGCCGGGCACCGCGTCGCTTTTCATTCCGGGGCATGCGTCCGGCAGCCGGTCCACAAAGCCTGCTTCTGGGCGCGACGACCCAAGGGCAGGACGGCATGGAGTTGGACGTGCGATCCGTGAACGGGCAGATCACGATGACGGCCATCGCACAATGGTGAGCTTCACCACACCTGTCGTGCCGCTCTTCGTGCCAGGATCGCGGCCGGAGAGGTTTGCCAAGGCCGACGACAGCGACGCGGATGCGGTCATTCTTGACCTCGAGGACGCCGTTGCCCCTGGCGACAAGGGGCTCGCCAGGGAAGCGGTTGTCGGTCATGCCGCGGCGCTGAGATCTCCGGTCATCGTCCGTATCAACGCCGCGGCCACGCCTTGGCACGATGCGGACGTCGGCGCTTTGCGACGTCTCGCAAGCGCCGCTGTCATGCTGCCCAAGACCGAGCATCCAGAAGACATCGGCAATTTGACAAGGCAAGTGGCGCGCGATGTTTCCGTCATCGCTCTGATCGAGAGTGCCCGCGGCCTGGCTAACCTGCCAGACATACTGGCTTCACCCGGTGTTGTTGCCGTTGCCTTCGGATCGATCGATTTTTCGCTCGATCTCGGTTGCGCGCACGATCGACTGATCCTGCTTGCGGCGCGCAACGAAATCGTATGGCGCTCGCGCGCGGCCAACCGTGCCGCGCCAATCGATGGGGTAACGACCGACCTCAGCCACCCTGAAATCACCGAGGACGATGCACGCCACGCAATGAAGATGGGCTTCGGCGGCAAAATGGCGATCCATCCGAAGCAAATACAGCCTATTGGACGTGCCTTTCGCCCGAGCGAGAACGAAATCATCTGGGCGCGCGAAATCGTCGGTGTTGCCTCGTCTGGCGAAGCTGTTCAGATAAACGGCGAGATGGTGGATCGGCCGGTCCTCGAGCGAGCGAGGCGGATCCTGCGCCGGACCGCCTCGCTCTAAAGTCCGCGTACAGAGGAAGAGCAACTGATGAGCCCGGACACCGCCGATTGGCCGACCGCCAAGCTTTGCGCTTTCGTCGCCGAACTCAACTTCGAGCAGATTCCGCCACGCGTCGTTCATTTCGCGCAGGGACTGGTGATCGACTGGCTGGGCTCGACCCTCGCCGGCAAGGGGGCGCATCAGGTCGAAATCATCGATGGCTTTGCTCGTACGATGGGGCCTCCAGCAGGCCCAAGCACAGTCATCGCGACCAGGCGGCGCACCAGCCCCTATTTCGCGGCGATGATCAATGCCGCGGCCTCCCATGTCGTGGAGCAGGACGACGTTCACAACGGCTCGGTCTTTCACCCGGCGGCGGTGATCTTTCCGGCCGTCCTGGCGGTTGCCGAGGCGGAGAACAAATCCGGCCGTGACATCCTGACTGCCTGCATAGCCGGTTACGAGGTGGGCATCCGGGTCGGAGAATTCCTGGGACGTTCACATTACGAGATCTTCCACACCACCGGCACGGCTGGCGCTGTCGCCGCGGCCGCGGCGGTCGGCAAGTTGATCGGGCTGGACGCAGCCGGCCTCAACCATGCGCTCGGCTCGGCCGGCACGCAGGCGGCAGGGCTGTGGGAATTCCTGCGTGATGCCGCTGATTCCAAGCAGCTTCATACGGCGCGCGCGGCCGCCAACGGGCTGTTTTCTGCCTATCTCGCGCGCGATGGCTTCAAGGGGGCCGTGCGGATTCTCGAAGGCAAGCAAGGAATGGCTGCCGGCATGTCCAGCGACGCCGATCCGACCCGCCTGACGGACCGCCTCGGCAGCCGTTGGGCAACCGAGGAAACGTCCTTCAAATGGCACGCCGCCTGCCGGCATACCCATCCGGCCGCCGATGCGCTGCAGCTTCTCATGCGCCGCGAAGGGCTCGGCCCGGACGACATCACGGAGGTAGTGACCCATGTCCATCAGGGAGCCATCGATGTCCTGGGCGCGGTGGACGTTCCGCAAACCGTCCACCAGGCGAAGTTCTCCATGGGTACGGTTTTGGGGCTGATCGCCGTCCATGGCGTCGCCGACCTCGACGCGTTTGAACACCACGCACTTGCCGACACACGCGTCGCCCGTTTCCGCGCGAAGGTGCGTATGGAACTCGACGCCGAGGTCGACACCCTTTACCCCCGGCAATGGGTCGGCAAGGTAAGCGTCACCACCGCTGACGGCCGCAAACTCGATGCCCGCGTCGACGAGCCCAAGGGCGACCCCGGCAACACGCTTGCGCAACAAGAATTGGAAGCCAAGGCCATACGCCTTGCCGAATTTCGAGGAGGCGCCACTGCTAACGAGATGCGCGCCTGCATTTCCCAAATCTGGAATCTCGAACGACCATGGAGCACGGCGAGTATTGTCTGCGAACACCTGATCTGCAATTAGCTCCGAGCACCGGCGCGATCGATGAACTGTCTCTCGCGCTGGTGGCGCAGGCGCTCATGGTCGGTCGACTATGGCCGGGTTCGGCGTCCGCGTGAACTGCATCTGCCCGGACCGACGGCCACCGAGATGATGTCCGGCGTCATGGAAGACTTCGACGAACCAGCAGCTGCAATTGCCACAGCCCCGCCGCCGACGGGGTCAGAGGCTTCGATGCCCAATCGCGCGTGCCAGCCCATCCGGCCAGTGCGGCGGCGGGCAGATAGCCAAGCAGGTAACCGCCTGTCGGCCCCAGTATGTAGGCCAGGCCGATGCCTATCTCAGATATGCGGCTAACACCGGCAGGCCGAAGCACCTTCGGCCAAGTAAAGCAACACGGCCGCTGCCGCCCGCCAGGGGCCGAGCACGAAGCCGAGACCTATGACGGCAAAGGTCTGCAGCGTCATCGGCACGGGATATGACGGCCCTGAGACCCTCGCTGACAGCGCGACAAGCAGCGTCGCCGCAGCAATCAGCGCGGCATCAACGAAATTGCTAGCGGCGCCCCGTTGGGCAAAGGCTGTGATGAACGGCATTGGTCTCCCCGACTTCAATTCGTCAAAGGTTTAGCCGGCGGCTACGGATGAGAAAACGGTCGAAGAGGCGCAAAAGCGTAATTTATGTTTGCATACTGCGATTGCAAACTTGCGAATTCAACAAAGCCCTTGGCTTCGAAGGATTTATGCACCTGCCGCAGGCCAACAGCTGCTCCAGGCCGCCTGTCAGTGCGCTCTAGGGTCGGTTATGAAGCGGTGGTTGGCGCCTGGGACGGAGCCTCAGCGTTGGCCTATGGCGTGCTGAGCCAACTAAATTCCCGCCATGCAGAGATACTTCATCTCGAGATAGTCTTCCAGGCCATGGCGAGAGCCTTCGCGGCCGAGGCCAGATTGCTTGATGCCGCCAAAGGGGCGGCCTCGGAAGACATGCGGCCGGTGTTGATGCCCACCATGCCATATTCCAGCGCCTCGGCCACGCGCCACAAGCGTTTTAGATCCGAAGCGTAGAAACCATAAATGGTATCGTTGGCATCGCGCACCACTTGCTCAGGGTCATCGAAACGAATGATCGGTGCCAGCGGTCCGAATGTCTCTTCTTGGGCGACGAGCATCAAGCCGGGAATGCCGCTCAGCACCGTAGGCTGGAAAAACGTGCCGGCGTTGCCGATGCGCTTGCCGCCGCAACTGATTGCTCTGCCCTTCTCGAGAGCGTCGGCGATGTGGTTTTCGATCTTGATGAGGGCGCGGGCGTCGATGAGTGGGCCGATGGCGACATCTGGTTCGAAGCCACCGCCGACCGCAAGCGCTCGAACCCGCGCGGTGAATTGCGCGACAAACTCGTCGTGGACGCCGGCCTGCACGTAAAGCCTGTTGGCCGAGACGTAAGTTTGGCCGGCATTGCGAAACTTCGCCTGGATGGCGCCGTCGACAGCGGCACTCACATCGGCTCGTCGAAGAGGATGAATGGCGCATTGCCGCCAAGCTCCAGACTGACCTTCTTGATCTGGTCCGAACACTGCCGGATCAGCAGTCTGCCGACTTCCGTCGAACCGGGGAAGCTGATTTTGCGAACCTTGGGGTTTGAGCAGAGTTCGCGACAGACCGCTTCACCCTGCGAGGCATAAATGAGATTGACCACGCCTTCTGGAAAACCGGCTTCATGGGCAAGCGCGAACATCGCGCCCGCAATCATGGGAGTCTGCTCGGCCGGTTTGAGGACTATTGTGCAGCCTGCGGCCAAGGCCGGAAAAATTTTGCGAGCGACCATGGAAGCTGGAAAATTCCAGGGGGTGATCATGCCGACGACGCCAATCGGCTGCTTTATCACGAGCATGCGCCGATCCGCGGATGGCGCTGCAATCGTCGAGATGCACGATCCGGTGAAGTCCGAAATGCATGTCGCTGCTCGGCCCATTTCTCCGTTCGCCCTCTGATCGATCAGACGAACCCAATGGGATTTGAGCCCCCGCCATTCAAAACGGACGCAACACGTTGCAAGCCAGCCTCAAGGCGGTCGCCAGAGACGTTACCCAGGCCGATGCGAACCGCCGCCAAAGTCACAGGATCGCTTTGCGCGAAACTATAGGCGGAAGAGACCAACACCTGTCGATCTGCGAGTTCGGTCACGAACCGGTCCATTGCGCGGCCGGGTGGCAGCGTTAGCCAGCCATGGTAGGATGGCTTCGGTCCCTTGGGACCGTCGTCGCCGATGACGATGGCAGATCCGAGGATCGACCGGGCTATCCGGGCCCGCGCCAGAGCCTCGCTTCTTTGCGCCGCTACTGCCCTTTGGGCCAACCCGTCGAAAATGAGTTTTTGCGAAAGCGCGCTGTAGAGGGCCGACGACGTCCACCCCAACTCTCCCAGGGCTCTCTCAGCAGCGGCAATCAGGTTGGCGGGAACAAGTATGTGGCCGACCCTGACACCGGCTGAGATGCATTTTGACATGCTCGTCACCAGTATCGAACGTTCTGGCGCGAGCGACGTCAGCGTCGGCTCACCGTCCGATGCCAGGTGCCCGAATATGTCGTCCTCAATCAGAAACATGCCCGTTTCGCGCGCGGTCGCGACGATTTCATGCCTGGCTGGGCCTGACAAGGTCGTGCTCGTGGGCATTTGCGTCTCGGGCGTCAGCACCGCAGCTCGCGGCGAAAACTCTCTGGCGAGCCGGTGGAAGGCCTCGACGTCGAGGCCTCGGTGATCGATGGGAACGGCCAATAGCTGAAGACCCAGCAAGTCGGCAATCTGACGTACGCCTGAGTAATGCAGGGCCTCGCAGAGCACCTTGTCTCCGGGTTGGGTCACCATTCGCAGCGCAGCGATAAGGCCTTGATGGGTGCCGTCCGTCAGAAATACCTGATCGGCAGCCGGGTTAAGGCCGCGCAGGCGCAGCCACTCCACCCCGGCCTGTCTCGCGCCGGCCGAGCCGCCCATTGGTTCTGCTTGGAAAACGTCTGCGTTGCCTTGAACTGCCGCAAGCAGCTCTCGGAGAATGTCTGCGACAGGTTCGAGCGGCGGCACGTTGAACCGAAAATCGAAACGCCCTTCGGCGACCGGTTCCTTGTGCGGCAGAATTCCTTGCGCGATCGTTGTTCCCGAACCCCGCCTCGTGATCAACAGGCCGCGCCGGGTAAGGTCGGACACGGCCCGCGTCAACGTCGAAATCGTGACGTTAAGTTCAGCCGCCATAGTTCTGTGAGGCGGAAGTTTGGCACCCGGCCCAAGTTTCGCGCAGAGCGCCTCGATCGCGTCGACCACAAGTCGATATTTGCCGCGGTCGCCTCCAGTTATGGGTTGCAAGGACGGGATTTGATCCAACTTCTTTTCGACTTTTGTTCTAGTATGATCGCGTTCAGTTGCTGGTAAAATCCAGTTCAAGTCAATATGACCGATCGGCGGCGGCGCCGAAGCGCGGACCGCTCCGGCAGTCAGCCTGACGAGCCTCCCAAAACGACGGATTGTTCGAGTTTCCACGCGACCGTCGCCGCGGCCCCGGGTCCGGAACTGAAATCCAAGGCCGAGGACGTGCTGTTCATTCTGATTTCCTGCCCGGACCGCGTCTTGAAGTGATGACGCGTCACCGCGCCGAGAAATGTCTGGCCCTCCCGGGAAACCTCGATGATGTTCGCGCCGGCCGCCGATTCCCCTTCGCTAAGCAGTTGCATCTGCTCTGGCCTGACGAGGATCGTGACGTCCTGGCCAACCGACAGGTTCGAAGTTGACGGCGCCCGGATAACTTCTCCGCTCTCCAGGCGAACGGACAGTTCGCCCTGGTTTCCAAGGACCGTGCCGCAGAAGAGGTTGGACTCGCCGAGAAACCTCGCCGCGAAGGCTGTTTGGGGACGATGGTAGAGCTCGGCGGGGGTCGCGGCCTGTTCGATCCTGCCTTGCTGCATGAGCACGACCCTGTCGGACATCGCCATGGCCTCCTGTTGGTCATGGGTCACATAGATGATGGTCACGCCGAGTTCACGGTGCAGTTTGGAAATCTCCTCTTGGAGTTGGTCGCGCAGATTCTTGTCCAAAGCCCCCAACGGCTCGTCCATCAGGACCAGCGATGGGTTGTAGACCAGGGCGCGTGCGATCGCCACGCGTTGTTGTTGCCCGCCGCTCAACTGCCGCGGCTTCCGGTCGGCGAACTGGTCGAGCCGCACGGATGAGAGTGCCTTTTTGACCTTGTCTTGAATTTCGGCCGCCGAATGCCTGCGGATTTTCAACGGAAACGCGATGTTGTCGAACACGCTCATGTGCGGGACAAGGGCGTAGTTTTGAAAAACCATTGCCAGCTGGCGATCACGCGAATGAAGCCGCGTGGCGTCCACGCCGCCGATTTCGATTGTGCCGTTGGTCGGCTCGATGATCCCGGCAATGATCTGCAACAGCGTGGTCTTGCCCGAACCACTCGGCCCCAGAAGCGTGATGAACTCTCCCTGGCTTACGGTCAGGTCGGTAGGAGACACAACTTCCAGCAGTCCGTAAGACTTGGAAATCCCAAGAAGTCTAAGGCTCGACACTCGTATTTCCTCTCTATTCGTTTATTTCGGCTCGGCGACATTCGGTTGGATAAAAGCCACCGCGATGCAAATTGCCGTCGTCAACACGACCAGGATCGACGAGATCGCCGCCAGGACCGGGGAGATTTCCCACTGGATGGAACTGTACATCTTCACCGGAAGCGTGGGATTGGATCCCTTGCCGATAAACCAGGCCACCACGACTTCGTCGAATGACAGCAGAAACGCGAAGAACGCGCTGGAAACAATTGCTGTCCGAAGTCCGGGCAGTACCACCTGCAGGAAGATGCGCAATGTCCCGGCGCCGAGCACGCTGGACGCCACTTCGACATTCTGGTCCAACTGGTTCAATGCAGCCCCCACGGTCAGAAGCACGAACGGGCCGACCAAGACCGCGTGAGCGAGGATCAATCCCATCTTCGTGCCGTTGATGCCAAGCCACAGGAAGTAGAGATAGAGCCCCAGGGCGAGCACGATGGTGGGAATGAAGATCGGACTCAAGGCCAGGAACCGCGTGAGCCCGATCAAAGGTTTGCGGCGCGCCAGCGCATAACTTGCCGGCACACCGAGCAGGATGGCCAGTGTCGTAGCGCCGAGCGCTATCTGCAGGCTGTTCCAGCTGGCCGCGAGCCATCCTTTTGTCGGATCCAGCATCTCGCGGTATAGGCTCAAACCCCATTGCCGCGGCGGGAACATAAGCTCGCTGCCCTGTCCGAACGACATCGGAATGACGATGAGTGTCGGGAGCACCAGGAAAGCGTAGATGACCCACGCCACCGCAGAAGAAATGGTAGAGCCGGGATTGCGTATGGACACTGAAAACCTCCCTATCCTCTTGCCATGCGGTAGAGGCCGCCAATCAGTTTCTGGAGGACGATCACAAGTCCGGCCAACACCAGCAGGGTGACGGCTATGGCACAGGCCATGGGCCAATCGAGCGCCTCGCGAATGTAGAAGTCGACCATGTTCGCCATCATCAGATCCCCACGCCCTCCAAGCAGCGACGGCGTGACGAAACTTCCCATCGCGATCACGCCGACCATGATCGCGCCGGCAATGACCGCAGGCATTGTCTGAGGGAACACAATCGACCAGAAGATGCGGAAACGGCTCGCCCCCATGACCTCGGCGGCGATCGGCAGATTGGGGTCTTGTGCCCTGAGCGCGCTCAGGATGGGAAAGACTGCAAATGGCAAAAGCCAATGGGAAAGACCGATATAGACACCAACGCGATTGAAGAGCATGGGGAGTTTGTAGCTGTCCCCCAGAACGGTTGCGATCGCGGTGTTGATGATACCGTTCGTTCCCAAAATGACCGTGAATGCAAAGCTTTTGACGAGAATGCTTGTCCAAAACGGCAACATGACCATCGTGATATAGACCGCTCGCCGTCGTGGCGAACAACGCGACAGGTGCAGCGCCACGAAGTAGCCCATCGTTACAGAGATCACAGCTGAGAAGAACCCGATCTCAATCGTGTTGCGCAGCACTCTTTGGAAAAGTGGCTGCGTCAGTATGTCTTTATAGTATGACAAGCTCCATCCGTGCTCGCCAAAGCTGGTGAGCACAACGAACAAAAATGGCGGCACGAGTATTAGGCCGAGCAAAACCGCGAAGGGAATGAGGAGCGAGGCTTCCCTCGCCCCCCTCAGTCTTGAGCCTAAACCGCGTCGCCACGCCAAAGGCGTTACTGCCTGGACCATGGCCACGACCTCTGCGACATCGACCTCACGTCGCGAGCCATTCCTTGAAACGTCGAACCAGTTCGATTTGTCTGTCGAGCCACCAGCTGTCGTTGAGGACAACGTTGGCGGGATTCTTCACGTCCGGAAGTCTTGCGATGACCTCGGGCTTGACCAGCGGGAACGCAGCCTTGACGACAGGAATTGCGTTGTAGGCCTCGCTGAATTGGGCCTGGCGCTCCGGGTTGAGGTAGTAGGCTATGAACTTCATAGCATTGTCGATCCGCGGCGATCCTTTGAGAACAGCGAGGTATTCCGTGAGGATGAGCGCTTGGTCGCGCGAGAAATCCACGTCAACGCCTGACTGGCGCGCTTTCTCCACCCGCCCATTGTAGGTGTAACTGAAGTCGATTTCGTTGTTTTGCAACAGACTTATCGTCTGTTGCGTCTGGTCGATCCACTTCGCAACGAATGGCTTCACCTTATCCAGGGACTTGAACCCGCGATCCACGTCTAGCGGATAAAGCGACGCGGGCGCAACACCGTCGGCCAGAAGCGCCATCTCCAACTGTTCGCCCACGAACGTGCGCATGCCACGCCGCCCGGGCAGCGCCTGGCCGTCGAAGAAATCCTTGAACGTTCTCGGGTACTTGTCACCGGCCCTGGACGGTGAATACGCCATCACACCGGCATACTGCATGTAAGGGACCCCGGACTTGCGGGTCGGAAGCGTGAGCTCATCTTGCGAGGGGAAAAGGCCCTTCGGCAGTTCGGCGAACAGATCAGCCTTCTCGCCACCTGCCATCACGTCGCCGGCCAGATCCATGACGTCCCATTCGATCTGGCCCGAGTCGACCTGACCTTTTGCCTTGGCAAGATCAGGACCATTGACGACCTGGACCTGGATGCCGGTCTCGGCCATGAACGGCTTGATGAAGATCTTTTCGGCGACCTCCTGGGCCGCACCGCCCCATCCGACATAGGTGATGGGTTCGGCGGCCACGGTGTAGGTCGCACGCAGAAGCGCCGGGGCGGCGATGCCGGCGCCCGCGAGTTTCAGGAAGGTTCTGCGGCTTGCGAATTTCGGGTTCCGTTTGGTCATAAGTCACCCTCTGCTGGTTCGGATCATCATGGATCTCGGTTGTTTATTCCCCGTGGCTTGATGAGGCCACGGGAATGATCATGCCAACATTGTCCCACATATTCAAGCGCATTTTGTACTGCCTAATTTCAATCAATCCTGACACCACCTATCGATTGTACCACAAAGGCGCCACACCTACGCCGTCGAACTAACGTGGCCGGTACCAGCGCCGCTCTTCTGGCACCCTTAGGGGCGCTGCGGCGCAGGAACGAACTGTTCTCCATGCGTCCGAGCATGAAATGCGATCCATCGCGGAACCGCGCCTCAAAAGAATTGATTTACGATCTCGATTCGGTATTGTACTAGGAGTAGCAGGATAACTTTCCGAAAAAGAGGAGGATTGTACTGTGTCCAATTTGGCATTCCGCGCGAACATCCAAAGACTCGGCGGGCCAGAGGTCATCGAGTGGCTGGAGGAGCCGATACCAGCTCCGGCCCAGGGCGAGGTCACCGTCCGGCATGACACAATCGGCGTCAACTACACCGACATCTACCATCGCACCGGCGAGTATCCGGTTCCGGTCCCAACCGGACTGGGCGTCGAGGCTGCGGGCGTGATCGAGGCGGTTGGCCCCGGCGTCTCCAGTTTCAAGGTGGGGGACCGCGTTGTTTATGGCGGCCGCCCGCTCGGGTCCTACTCGACCGCGCGTACGATGCCGATCGAACGCATGGTCGCCATACCCGACGATATCTCTTCGGAGAAGGCGGCATCGCTGTTGTTCAAGGGCCTGGCCGTCGAATATTTGATCCGTCAATGCTACCCGGTGAAACCCGACGAGACCGTGCTCTTCCACGCCGCAGCGGGTGGAATCGGGCAGATCGCGACCCAGTGGTTGAGCCACATCGGGGCCAAGGTAATCGGCACGGTCAGCTCGAAGGAGAAAGCCGATATCGCGCTTTCCAATGGGTGCGCCCACGCCATCAACTACAAGACCGAGTCGTTTCCCGAGCGGGTGAAGGAGATCACCGGCGGCCGAGGCGTCGACGTGGTCTATGACGCGATCGGAAGGGACACGGTGGAGCAGTCATTCGAGTGTCTGCGGCCGCGCGGAATGCTGGTGAACTACGGAAACACCTCGGGCGCCCCCGCGCCGCTTGACTTCAAGATCCTCCAGCGGAACTCGCTCTACGTCACCCGGCCCTCGATCGCGAATTACGCATCCACGCTCACGCAGATCGAAAAGGCTTCTGTCGTTGTGTTCGACATGATTCGGAAAGGCGTCATCCGATCGAACAACCCGATCCGGTATCCGCTGAAGGACGCGGCCAAGGCACATAGCGACCTCGAGGCCAGAAGGACCACAGGATCGGTGATCCTCGTGCCCTGACCAAGCCCGGCTGTCGACGGCTACGCGGGCCGTCCAGCAAACATGCATGCCCAAATCGGCGGCCTTCATTTCACTGCAACACCGATATCGAGAGGACTACCATGAGCTTAGGAACCGAAGAACAGCGACTTGTCGAGATCGCGCACCGGGTGCTTCCGGCTGGCAACATCGGCAACCTGGACAGCGACATGATCATCGTGGAGGGCCGAGGCGGCCGCGTCCGCGACATCAACGGAAAGGAATACGTGGACTTTTTGCTGGGCTCCGGTCCCATGATGATCGGCCATGGTAATCCTGAAATCACAGCCGCGGTGGCGGACCAGATCGGCCGAGGCACCACATTTTTCGCCAACAACCCCTGGGCCATCGAACTGGCCGACGAGATCGTAAAGGCCGTGCCTTGCGCGGACAAAGTGCGGTTTGCGAACTCGGGGACCGAAGTGGACTTCCTGGCCATGAGGGCGGCGCGCGCTTTCACGGGCCGCACCAAGATCCTGAAGTTCGAGGGTGGCTACCATGGCATGAGCGACTACACGCTCATCAGCCTTTGGAGCACCAGCGTGGGCAACACCGCCCAGGGACAACCGGATTCCGCCGGCATTCCTCAATCGGTTCAAGACGAAATCCTGGTGGCGCCTTACAACGACCTCGCGGCCGCCGAACAGATCATCCGGGAACACAAGGACGAGTTGGCTGGCGTGATCGTGGAGCCGATGCAGCGCCTGTACATGCCGTTGCCCGGTTTTCTGGAAGGACTGCGGGCCATAACAGCAGAACTCGGCATCGTGCTGATCTTCGACGAGGTCGTGACGGGCTTCCGCATGGCGTATGGCGGCGCCCAAGAATTTTTCGGCGTGATTCCCGACCTTTGCACTTTGGGCAAGATAGTCGGAGGCGGCTTCCCGCTCGCCGTCATTGCCGGAAAGGCGGGTATCATGGCGCACTTCGACAAGAAGAAAGTAGGCCCTAAGGGATACCTACCCTATGTTGGGACACTCAACGCCAATCCGATCGCATCGATCGCAGGTCTGACGTCGCTGAAGATTCTTCAGCGCCCCGGAACATATGAGAAGCTCAACGCGACCGGCAACACGATCCGCGCGGCGCTGGACGAGAACATGAAGGCGGCCGGCGTGCCCGCTGTCACGTCCGGCTTCCCGGGCATGTTCGACATCTATTTCACCAACCTCAAGCAGGTCCGGAACTTTCGCGAGAGCCGTGACGTGAACGCCGCGGTCACCGCGAAATTCAGTTCGCTGCTGCAGGAGCGAGGCATTCTGCGAGCCGGGAAGTTTTATATCTCACTTGCTCACGACGAGCGCGACGTCGAGCAGACTGTGACTGCGATCAGGGACGCCGCTCCGATACTCGCCGAGCAGTTGCAGGCCGCCTGACTGTCAAACGCGCAACGCCAACGGACGCAGCGACGCCGCGCCCACTGACCGTACCTCAATCGTCCAACCTAGGAATTAGATCGATGATTCATGAGCTCAGAATCTACCACTGCTTGCCCGGCCGCCTGCCGGCGCTGTTGAAGCGCTTCGAAACCGCTACTCTTGCGATCTGGGATCGTATCGGGATCCGTCAGAAAGGCTTCTGGACGGTTGCCATCGGAGAATCCAGCGCCGCTGTCTACTACCTCCTTGAATGGGAGTCCCTGGCAGAGCTCGAGACAAAACGGGCGATCTTCAACGCCGATCCGGAATGGATAGAAAAGCGTGCGGCGTCAGAAAAAGACGGGCCGATACTGAGCCACGTCCAAAACATCATCCTCAACCCGACGGCATTCTCCGCGATGAAGTGAGTTCGCCGGCCACTGTCCTCTGGTCGCCGCTGAGCGGCCGGAGGTCTTCCTGCGTCCACCTACGCTCTGCCATGGTCAAGACACAAAGTCAGAACCAATCCGGCGAGTGCAAGACATTCACAAACCAGCTTACAGGCCGTTCCCATGGATGGCGGCGGTCACATCGTCGAGGGCAAAGTAGACTGGCACGACGACAATATCGGCCGCGAAGAGCCCGGCCATGAGGTTGTCGTTTGTGGTGCCTTCCGTATCGATCAAGACGACGGAGCGCTCACCGTTGTGAATGGCTGCGGCGTCAAGGATTTCCTGCAGGGTCATCGCGCTCACCAGTTGCAGGCTGTCGGGACGATTGCCAGCGTCACCCAGCATCTGGAACCAGCGGTTCATGTTCTGCCGCCGGTCGCCGTCGACAAGAGTGACCGAATAGCCCCCGATGCAGCGCGACGGATGCGAGGGTGCGCAGCATCGTCGATTTGCCGGTGCCGCCCTTGGGGATCGCAGCGGCAACCCAGGGGCGCGCCGTAAGGGCCCACTCAGGGTGCAATCATTACGCGGCTGCTATCTTCATGCGAGGAATGATCTGCAGGGCTGACCGGAGTGAGGACCGCCCTGATGTTTCCATGTTAACATGGAAATAAGTCTTCAACGGGGCGCGTATAGCGGACTATGGCAGCGTGATCCTCGTGGCTTCAGTAGTTTACCTCGATCATCTCATGGCCGGAAAAGGGCCAACTGAACTCTGCTACCTTAGCACTATGTAAATACCACCGCGAGCGACAATGCCTTGGCCTGGCACCTAACCGACGGCGGGCCTCGCTTCGCAAAGTCGCGAGACCGCCTGTACAGCTCACCTCACCCCTGCCAAGCACCCTCTTTGCGTAGATTATCCATCGTCCGTGAAATGCCTTCGCGCAGGATCGCCACCATGTCGTCGATCTGCTCTCGGCTGATGATCAGTGGCGGCGACATCACGCACATGTTGATCAGCGGCCGCACCAGGAGGCCGAGCTCATGGCAATGGGCGTCGATACGTTTTCCGACATCCTTGTCGAGCTGCAGCGGGTCCTTGCTTTCGCGGTCGGCGACGCATTCGACACACCCCATCAGTCCCAAGCCCCTCACCTCGCCGACCAGCGGCAACTCTTCCAGCGTCTTCAGCTGCGCCTGGAAATAGGGGGCGACCGCCTGCGTATGCGCAAGCACGCTTTCTTCCAGCAAATCGAGGTTTTTCAGCGCCACCGCACAACCGACGGGGTGGCTGGTGTAGGTCAGCCCATGACCGAACATCGCATCGGGATGGTTCGAGCGGCGCAGTTGTTCCAGCAGCCGTTCCGAGATGATGACGCCGCCGAGCGGGAAATAGCCCGAGGTGACGCCCTTAGCGAAAGTGATCATATCGGGATCGATGCCGAAGACCTCGCCCGAGGCGAAGACATGGCCAAGCCGGCCGAAGCCCGTCACCACCTCGTCGGAGACATAGAGGATGTCGTTGTCGCGGCAGATCTCGCGGATGCGCTTGAGATAGCCGTCGGGCGGCACGATGACACCGCCCGAGGCCTGCACGGGCTCACCAACGAAAGCGCCGATTCTGTCGGCGCCGACCCGGGCTGACAAAGAAAACATGCGTTTAGCAGAGCTGTCGAAGTCCCGAATTCCCGCAGGCAGGCACCGGTTTGTGACCCGGCCAGTAGCTGGTTGAAGCTGTTAACCTTCTGTTAACCCAAAACTTTTTGCCGGGGTTGGCCGAATCGGAGCTTAATAGCGCTTATTGAGTAGCTTGACCCCAAAAAGCGCCAATTCAGGTTTGGACGAGAATGAACATCGCCATGCGGCTACCACGCTTCGAGTTCGATGACAAAATCCTCGAGCAAGGTGCCGAGATTTCTCGACGCCTCAATCAGCTCCGCCTGGAGAAGTTTCCTCCCAACGCAACAAAACGCTCCGCTCATTTTCTATGGCTGAGGTCGCCCACTATCTGGGCGTATCGCAGAACAATCTGAAGCGCCTTCATCTCGAAGGCAAAGGGCCTATGCCCGAGCAACAACCATCGGGGCGACGGTCTTACACCGCTGCGCAAATGCTCGACCTGCGACATTTTCTGGATCGGCACGGCAGAACCGAAGTGAAGAAGTACGTTCCGCACCGCAAACCCGGGGACAAGCTCCAGGTGGTTGCTGTCGTCAACTTCAAGGGAGGTAGCGGCAAGACAACGACCGCAGCCCACCTCGCTCAGCACCTAGCTCTGACAGGACATCGTGTTCTCGCAATCGACCTCGACCCACAGGCCTCGCTCTCTGCTCTACACGGCTTCCAGCCGGAACATCTGCCGTATCGCGGCCGATAGGCTCTCGTTGCCCGTGGTTCTCAAAAACAGCGGCCTCGGCGGGCATCATGGAGACGGATCACGTCAGGTCCAAATCGAAATCGACGGTAAGGTGGTTTCGGCAACAATCCAGACCGCGGGGAATGATCGAGGGCATTCCCTTGGTAATCGCCCCACCTACTACACCATTTCTCGACCGATGCGCGGAAAGCCCTGGTTCATTGAGTATGATGACGCGAACGGCGTGCGCCAGAAAAGCTGGTTCAATCTCAACATGCAATAAGCCAAGCCATCACGCAGGACGAGGACTGTGAGGACCACAATTCAGGGAGGTTTGTAGTGTTCAAGGCGCTTCTCTTGTCCACTATGATTATGAGCACAGGCGCAGTGTTGACGGCGGCTGGTCAGAGCGACAAGCCGCGATCAAGCGTGGACAATCCTATGTGGCCCGCTTCACTGAAATGGAACTGCAAGACCGCTGCCAAAATCGTGTGTGAGCGTGATGGCAGTTGCTCAGTGGCTGAGGATCACACCGGATTTGTTCTGAACTACGGCAACAACGAAGCTGAGTTCCCGGCCAGCAATGTCAGGATCAAACGCCACTATCAACAGACGGTGCAGGCAAGCCCTTTGCAGCAGGAAGTTAAAGTCGAACTGGTCGACAACCGCGTTCTATGGCTGACGGCCGTGGATGCCAGCCGCACGTATCTATCTTATGTTCTTATGGAACTTCGATTTCGTTAAACTGAAGCACTACACAAATCTGAACGACGTGCCGTGATGTGGTGCGTGATGGCCCGCGGCCGGGCGCAATCCCGAAGCTGTACGCGAAAATCTCGTGGCGCCAACGATGCTGTCTATGGAATCGCGTCAAATCACCAGTACATACATCGGCTATTTGGGGTTCGCCTCAAGCTTTTCATTCCCAGAAGAATTGCCTCCCAGGTGCGGCTCGATAACCGAAGCTTGGCGATCCTATTCCACATCCGAGATACCTCCTCAGAACATGATCGATAATAGTGTTGCAGGCGCGCCACCGCAATTGCTTACCGCGATCACCTCCGAGAGCGCTCCGAGGATTGCTCATCCCGACGACGTACGTGGCGAGGATCGACCCGCCTGCGCCAATTCGGACGAGCGTGTATCCGGCGCAATCCTGAACCGATCGTGAGCTGAAGCTGCTGGAGGGAGCCCTTCCAACTCGTCACTGACCCCAGACCGATCCTGGCAGCGCGTTGAGCGGGAGGCCATTTTCCTCGACCTGAGGCAGCTCTCCTCCGCGAATATTGACCTGGAGGGCATGCAACATGAGCCTTGGCATCGGCAATGCTCTGTCTCGGGCCTCTCGAGGCCTGATGAACGCACTCCGAGATTGACCGGCGACGTGCTGGTTTGTCTCTTTCTGCTCCGCCACCGAACTCTCCCACAGAGCCTGGCGCCCTCCCTGCCCGTAGTCGTGACCGGTAAAGAGACGGGTCTCGCCGGGTAAGCTCAAAATGTCCTGGATGGACTGCCACAGATCAGCTGCGCTGCCGCCTGGAAAATCGGCGCGGGCGGAGCCGTTATCGGGCATGAAAAGCCTGTCGTGAATGAACGCCGCATCGCCGATGACATACGTGATCGACGCCAAGGTGTGCCCTGGCGAGTGCATGACGCGGGCTTCTAGCTCGCCAATCTTGAACCTATCGTCGTCGCAAAACAGCCGATCCCACTGCGAGCCGTCACACGGGAGATCCGAGAAGTTATAGATCCGTTGCCAGATCCGCTGCACTTGCTTCACGCGCTCGCCGATCGCTGTCGGCACGCCGGTTTTCGCCTTGAGATAGCGCGCGGCCGAAAAGTGATCCGCATGCGGATGGGTGTCCAGGATCCACTCGAGCTTCAAATTGCGGCTGTTGATGTAGTCGAGGATCGCGTCCGCATTTGTCGTTGCTGTCGAGCCAGACTTTTCGTCGAAATCGAGTACGGGGTCGATGATGGCGCATCTTCGTGAACTCGGGCATGCAACGACATATTGGATGCTGCCCGTCCGTGCATCATAGAACCCGGCGACTTCAGGCTGCTGCATGGGCAATGCCCTCGACTGCGGCTCGCGGGAAGAAGATCGCCCGGCCAGGATCGAGGTCGTAGTCATGCTCAAAGTCCGTTGCGTCGGACGCAATCTGCGCCACGGCATCGAGTATGAACTGCACCTTCTCATCCGGCAGCAGAACGCTGAAATTCAGCCGGGTGAACCCCGGCTTTTTCATTTCGTCGCCGGAGAGAATGGCTTGCCTTATTTCCTCGGACTGCTCGTCGTCGATCGACAGCAGTCTGTGCACATACGGGCCGGCACAGGCGCAGCCACCGCGCGCCTGGATCCCGAACCGGTCGCTTAGCATGCGCGTGATCAGCTGCTGGTGGACGTAGCCGTCCTTTCCGTTTTTGACCCGGAAGGAAAAGATCGGAAGCCGCTCAGGATCCGATAGACCGAGGAGCTCCAGCCGCGGCAGGGCTTTCCATGCGCGAAAGGCACGACGCGCCAGCTCGCGATTGCGCGCTGTCATCGCGTCGAGTCCGATCGCATCTTTGACGATGAAGGCCAGCGCGGCTCGTATGTCGCCGATCACGTTCGGCGTGCCGGCTTCCTCGCGGGATTCCAGGCTGTCGCTGTAATCGTGTGTCTTCGGGGAGACAAACTTCACCGTCCCGCCACCTGGCCACGACGGCGTTTTCGTCGAAGGTCCGTCGCGTCGAACGATCAAAATGCCGGAGGCGCCGGGACCCCCGAGGAACTTGTGAGGCGAAACAACTATCGCGTCGATCTGGGCATCAGGGGCCGGCGACATGGAAATCGGCAGGTAAGGACCTGCGCCCGCATAGTCCCAGATCATCTTTGCGCCGGCGGCCTTCACGATCACGGTGATGGCCGCGACATCGCTGGTGATGCCCGTGACGTTCGAGGCCGCGGACATCGAGCATATCGTCAGATCTGACGCCCCCCCGCCAACCGCGTCCTTGAGCTGAGACAGGTCCGGCCCGCCAGACGGATGCTCAGCGATTTCCACGATTTCTGCCCCGCTCTCGCGCCAGGGCAGAATGTTGGAGTGATGCTCATAGGGACCGATAATGATCCGAGCGCGCTTGCCCGCTGCCACGGCTTCAGCGACGCCGAATAGCTTGACGAGGCGGTTGATCCCCGACGTAGCGCCGGAGCCGGTGAAGATCACAGCATGCCGTTCGGTGGCCCCGCAGAATTGACCGATCAGGGCGCGCGCTTCCCGACGCATGCGGGTCATGAAGCCTCCGCAATACGAGGCTTCCGTGTGGCTGTTGGCATAGTATGGGAGGAACTCCTCAAGGACAAAGCGCTCAATCTGGTGCAGTGCGCGGCCGGACGCGACATAGTCGGCGTACACCAGGTCTTTTTGCCCGTAGGGCCCCACGATTTTCGCCGTCGATCCCACAAGCCCGTCCCGGAGGTTGGCGATCACGTCGGCGTTTCTCAGACCCTGGCGGAACTTCGACAGAGGGGTCTCGGTCTGCCTCGTCGTTGGGCGAGCTGCTTGCACGGTCATTCTCCCCGGCTCGGATATTGACTTAGATTGTAACCTGCTCCACGCTCGAAAAATTCACCTATTTCCTGCAATTTTTTGCTGGTGACGTGTCAAATGATCGAAGATCAAAGGAAAATTGATGCATTTGATATGAAGATTTTGACGGCCATGCAGATCGATGCAAGCCTTTCGCAGCGGGATTTGGCGGAGAGGGTCGGCTTGTCCCAGAATGCGTGCTGGCGGCGGATCCAGCGCCTGCAGTCGCTAGGTCTTATCCGCGGCTCGCACAGCAATATCGATCTGCGAGCGCTGGGGCTCGACCTGACGGTTTTCGTAATGGTTCGCACCCGCCACCATTCCAAGGAGTGGAGTGAGGCGTTCCGCGCCCATGTCGAACGGTTGCCGGAGGTGATCGATTTCTATCGGATCGGAGGGGACTGGGACTACCTGATCAAGGTCGTGACACAAGGCATGTCCGGCTACGATGCATTCTACCAGAAGCTGATCACGAACTTCGACCTGGCTACGGTGACAGGCTTCTTTTCCATGGAAGCGATCATCAACAATCGTCCAGTGGATCTGACCAATCTGCGATAATGCGGCGCCTGCTGTTGGACACTTCGCCTTCATCGTCACCAAGCCGTCGACCGTGGCACCCACCAGGGTGAGGTGTCGATTACATGAGCCCGCAGGTTTGGCTGCGAGTTCGCCCAATCAGCTGTTTGCAGGCCTCAACTGAGCCTTGAGTTCCTCCGCCTTTGCTGCGCGGGTCCTGACGACGCTTCGCTCAGGTCCGTACCCTAAGGGCTTGCTCCAGCCTGTCGGCAATCTGGGTGACGATATAGGCAATCACCATGTAGATCACGACGGCAATCACGAAGGCTTCGAGGTAGTAGTAGTTCAGCGCGGCGGTCAGCTGGGACTGGGCGAAGATATCGACAACCTCGATGGCGAATCCGAGAGAAAGCGCCTTCATGATGACCATCATCGAGGTTGTCAGGTCGGGAATTGCCGTGAGAGCCACCTGGGGAAACAGAATCCGCCGGAACAATTGGCCGTTCGTATAGCCAAGGGAATGGGCGGCGTCTGACTGACCGGTGTCAAAGGCGTTCAGGGCTCCTTTGATAATTTCCGATTGGAACGCAGCGATACAGCCTGTCACCGCAATAATAAGGATAACCGAGTTGGGTGTTTCGTGGGCGTTGAAGTTGATCCCGAGCAACGAGAGCAGGAACTGGAATGCCGGGGGCAGACCGAAATAGGCGAGGAAAATCACGATGACCATCGGAACGCCCTTGAAGACGATCTTGTAAGCCATGATGAGCTCTCGCAGCACCGGGACTCGTCTATATTCGACGAGTGCGAAAATGCTGCCGACTATCGTCGACAAGACGAAAATAGTCAGCGCCATTCCAAGCGTTACAGGTACGGCGCCCAGAATTTCCTGGGTGTCCTGGAGCAAAATTTCGGTATCGAACATGGTTTAATGCCCTTTAGGTCAGACGCTGGCGATGGCCGCGTTCTTGATCTGAGCTGTTGTTGTGGCCTCAGGCGCCTGCATCGGCGAGCGAAGCTCGAACAAGTGCACGATGAACCAGGCAATCAGGCACATCAGCGCATAGATGACGGCCAGGACGAGGTATGTTTCGAACTGGTACTGGTTATAGTCGCGCTCCATGATCAAGTGCGCAGTCGCCATCACGTCGGCCGCCCCAATGTACATGACCAGCGCAACGTTATGGATCAGGTAGATGATGGAATTTCCATAGCCGGGCAATGCGAAGTGCACCGCTTGCGGGCCCACGATGCGGGTGATCTTCTGGCGAAAGGTATATCCTAGACTGTCGGCCGCATCATGCTGGCCGCGATCGACGGCCAGGTATGCGGGCCGAAGGACTTCCGACAGATAGCCGCCATGGTAAAAGCTCAGTCCGACCATCGCAGCGATCGTCGGCGAGAAGAAATCTGCGGAGCCGAACAGGGCCACCAATAGGGGGAGCCCGTAGAACGCGACGAACAACTGGAGGACGACGGGAACGCTGCGGGCATAGGACACGTAGAGGTCGGTGAGGTGGCTGACCACTGGTATCCTGCGAATCCGCAATGTTGTCGCAACGAGCGCTAAGCAAAAGCCGACCAACATGGCGGTAAACGTGACAGCGAGCGTCAGCGGCAATGCCGAGAGCAACTCGGGAATCATAGCAGAAACATCCACTTTGAAACGCTCCTTCTTGCAATTCAGCCTTGCCGCTGACGATACCTACTCAGATCACATCATTTCATATACTTGACGATGCCTTCGCCAAACCACTTCTGCGATAGCTTTTCGATCGTGCCGTCGTCTTTTAACTCCTTGAGAACTTTGTTCACGTCATCGACCAGAACCTTGTTTTCATCTGACCTGTGAATAAGCATATAGGTGTTGTTGCTGAAGACCGGTTCGGACGCCACGATGTCGAGCTTCTTTTCATCGATGACGGTCTGCTCACCAAGATTTGAAGGCAGGACCAGCGCGTCGAACTTGCCGTTCTGAACCTCATCCAAACGGTTTGGATACGGGATTCCGGCGCTCGACGCCGTCACGTCAAGCTTGTATTGCGGATTTTCTTTTTGCCAGTTCATGATGAACTTATAGGTTCCGCCGCCAGCCGTGGTCGGAACGATCCTCTTGCCGACCAGATCTTTCATTTCCTTGATGCCGCTGCCCTTTTTGCTGTAGATCTTCATCAGGCTGGCGCCCATGGGGTTTTCCGGAATGAAGAACTGCTTGGCGCGCTCGGGTGACTTGTAGTAACCACCGACCGCGATGTCGTATTTGCCTGTGGCCAGGCCGGTTTCCTGCGCGATGTCGGAGACACCTTCCATTTCGAACTTGTATTGCGGCAGCTTTGCGTTGATCGCCCTCAGTAGATCGGGTTCATAGCCTTGCGGCTCGACGCCGAGCGCGCCCCAAGCCAATGGCTTGGATTCGGCAGAGGTCGCGATCTTGATTGTCCGAACGGTCTGACCATAACTGATCCCTGCTGTCGCAAGGGCAATTGCGATGCCGCCGGCGACGGCCAGGGCATAACGACGCGAAAAACTGGATTTGATTGCAGACATTTCTTGGGTTCCCTTCTTGTTGGATTATTGAAAAGCGAGTTCAGACTGCAGGAATTGAGCAAGTCGTGGGCTGGAAGGCGCATCGAAGATCTCAGCCGGACTGCCATCGGCGGCAACTACGCCACGATCCATGAAGACGATCCGGTTTGAGATGTTCCTTGCGAATTGCATCTCGTGGGTCACAAGCAGCGAAGTAATCCCGGACGACGTGACGTCTTTGATCACTTTAAGAACCTCACCGACCAGTTCTGGATCAAGCGATGATGTCGGTTCGTCGAAGAGCATCACATCCGGCCGAACCGCCAGCGCACGTGCGATGCCTGTACGCTGGAGTTGGCCACCTGAGAGCTGGGACGGATAGCTGTCCCGCTTCGCTGAGAGGCCGACCCTTTCGAGCTCTCGCAGCGCGATTTCACGCGCCTCGTCCGTGGACTTGCGCTGCACGACGACCAGCGGATTCATGACGTTCTGGAGGACGGTCATGTTCTTGAAGACGTTGAATTGCTGAAAGACCATCGCTGTCCGGAGCCGGATCGCCTGGATGGCTGCCTTGTCGGCGCGCTGGTAATCCATCCGAATCTGATCGAATGCGATGGTTCCAGATGCCGGCTTAACCAGGTAGTTGATGCACTTCAGCAGGGTGGTCTTGCCGGTGCCGCTTGGGCCGATGATTGACACGACGTCACCTCGCTTTACCGAGAGATTGACGCCGTTCAGGACCTGCGTGCTTCCGTAGGACAGCTTTATATCTTTGAGTTCAAGCATTCTGGTTGGTGCCCTTCACAGTGTGGGACGGAGTGCCTTGACCGCATGCGACATCATCACCCGCTCTCCGCATGGCCGAGAACGTGCATCAGCCGGTTCGCCCAGCCGAAGATCGATATGGCGTGGATCAAGTCGATGATCTCGCGGTCATCCATGCCAACTGATCGCAGCGCGGCGATATCGTCTGCCGTCGCTTCCGACGGCGCCGCCGACAGGCGGCGGGCAAAGCTGTAGATTGCCGCATCGCGGGGCCCGAGCGCTTCAGGTTTGTCGACATAAAGTGCGGTGACCACTTGGTCGCTCTTGGTCAGCTCTGCATGCCTGCGGGCGTGGACAACGGCACAGAATTTGCAGCCATTGACGATCGAGGCGCCCAAGGCGCCAAGCTCGCGATCGGGACGGGCGAGCCCGCCTTCGACATACATGATCGCGTTGAACAGGACGGTGCGGGCAAGATAGCTCTCTGGGTCGTGGGCAAGGGTGCGCACATATTCCGAAACCTTCTTGGCCGATGGCGTGACCTTCATCGCTTCAAGCTGTTCCGGCGTGGCCTCGGACAGCTCGACCGGCGCGATGTACGGACGCCAATTCAATGGCTTCAGACGAACCGACGAAATCATGACGACCTCATCAATCGCAAGCCGGTCGCTACCCGCGTCTGGAAGTTGACGAAGGCAATCAGTTCGGAGAGCGCGACGATCTGAGGATTGTTCAATCCAGCCTTCTCCAGGAGAGCGATATGGCTCGCTTCCGCCTTTTTCGGCGTCAGGGTGATCAGGTCAACATGACGGACGATGGTCGCCAGGGGTTCAATCAAATCCGTTTCGCCCTGGGCCAAAGCCAGAAGCTGCTCGGTCGGACCTAGCTGAGCCAGCTGCACATCATATTCGGCCACCAGGACCGGATCGGCGTTCAGGGCGGCCATTCGACGGGCAAGAGCAACACGCAAATTCGGCGCCAGCCCCTGATCGGTTGCCGGCTGCAGCACCGAGAGGCGACATTCTTCTGCCCCTCGCACGAATTCGGGCCGAAACCGCCTTGCGGCGAAAAGGGTATCATCCGGTGAAAGGCCGGCAGCCTTGTCCATCGCGTCGATCACCACGCGGCCTCCTTCTGCAGCAAGGGAGTTGAATCGACCCATTCGTCGCCCAGAAGTTCGGGCGTGTCGTAAGCGATCAGATTGGCGAAGTGGGTTTCGACATCCTCGGCAAACAGCGATGCGGCAATGCCGCGGACGAGACGGTCGGCCCCGGCGCTGACGGCCGGGATGTCGCCGGAGACCTTGCCATGGGTCAGCATCGCGGCGTCGTTGAAGCAGTGGATATGCGCCAGCATCGGGCAGGAGCCGGAGACGCGTTCGCGAAACTCGAAGGCCGGACCAAGATCCGGCGCGTCCGACATGCCTGCACGAGCCGGCCCCATATCCGGCCTATATCGGCCATCCGACCAGGTGCGGATATGTGGGGCGATCGCCGCAAATTCCGGGCGGCCGCTGAAGTCATTTGAAAAGCCGGTTGCCGCGATCAGGAAGTCGTAGTGCATCGGCCCCTGCGTTGTTTCCACCAGCAGGGTCCCTGCCTCCTCCTTCACCGCAACTATGCCGCAGTCGAGAAGGAACCGAGCATTGGGGTGGCGAGACACGCGGAGTGTCGATGAACGCGGCGGCGGTGTCTGGGTCGAGGCGGTATAATCGAAGAATTTCCATTTCCAGGCGTCGGGCAAGTGATGCATACCGAGTACAACACCCGGACTGCCAATACCGGTCAGCTTGTTGATGCGCGGCATTTCCTTGCGCCGGATCAACATGTCCACCGAGCCGGCTCCCGCCTCGAGTGCCGTTGCGGCATTGTCCATGGAAGAGGCACCGGCGCCGATCACCGCCACACGCTTGCCTTTCAGCGTGTCGAAGTCGATGTCATCGGCAGAATGGGCCCAATAGGCGCGATCGATGCCACTGAGGAAATCGGGCACGGCAAAACCGCCCAAACCGGACCGACCAGTGGCCAGAACGAGACGACGGGTGAGAACCCGGCCGGTTTCCGCGCCTTCGATATCGATCGCAATCAGATCTCCAACAGGTGCCAGTCCGGTCATGCGCACGCTGTTGCGCACCGGCAGGCCAAGAACCTTGCGGTACCAGACCAGGTAGTCCATCCACTGGCCCTTGGGGATTTTGTCCAGCGACCGCCAGGCCTCAACGCCCCATTGCGCCGTGAACCAGGCGCGGAACGTCAATTGCGGCAGGCCAAGCGATGGACCGTGCAGGGTTTTCGGCGACCGGAGCGTTTGCATGCGGGCAAACGTTACCCATGGTCCTTCGAGCCCGGCCGGAGCCGCATCATAGGCCACGACATTGGTTATCCCAGTCAGCACCAACTTTGCCGTGGCAGCAAGTCCGCACATGCCGGCGCCAATGACGACGACGTCACGGACCGGGACGCCATTCTCCGTGCGCGTCGGAACCCAAGGTTTGGCCGGCAGCTCGAGAAACTCGAGATCCTGTGCAAGCTGTGCTTCGAGCGCAGCAAGACCTGTCGGCGTTGGCGCGGCGGGGGTATGCTTCATATTCCTGTTCCGTGATTTGTGCCGGATGCAGGATCGCTCACCAATTGGCCAGCGAGGGTCGGATCTAGTTTCTTGAAGCCGACGATCGACCGTTCAGCCACCGCCTCGACCGCATCCATCAACGCCTGCGCGACTGGACGAAGGGGGCGGTTCTCGGCAGCCACAACGCCCCAATAGAAAAGAACGGTCACGTCGATCGGGCGAATGACGACCCCAGGCAGGGCCACGCCATAGGCGGTGAGGGGATCGATGACGGCCGCCGCACCAGTCTGACGCACGATCTGTAACGCGCCATACGCGGTATTGGTCCGGATCACTGGCCCGGTATCGATGCCCCTGGCCGCCAATGCCTTGGAGACATGCAACTGGAAACGTAGGGGGTTGAGCAGTGTGGCGACGCGGCGACCGGCAAAGGCGGAAAGCGGTATCACGTCAAGTTCAGCCAGCGGATCGTCCTCCCGCACGGCCGCAACATCAGGCGCCGAATAGAGCCGCAGGACATCCAGACCGGGCGTATCGAGCGGCAGGCTCGAAAACCCGATCTCGGCACGTCCGCTGCGCACCTCCTGGGCGACGATCGAGGGGAGAAACTGCCCCAGATGCGTCTCGTCTGGAAGCTCGACACCTTTGAGTTCGGCCATGGCCGTCGGGATCAAGCCAGTACCGATCGCGGAGGTGGTAACAATCTGCAGGATTCGCCCTCGGCCGGCGGCAATCATCTTGGCCCGCGCGGCTAGCTCGGTGAAGGACATCAGCAAGCGCCGCGCCTCCTCCTCGAAGGCCACACCCTCCTCGGACAACTGCACCCGCCGACCAAGACGGTGCAGCAATTCGAAGCCGAGCTCTGCCTCGAGATCCTGAATGGTGCGTGTCACTGCAGGTTGGGAACGACCGAGCATGTCAGCCGCCTTGGTAATGCTGCCGCTGGCAGCAACCGCAAGGAAGCTCTGAAGGTCGCGGGTTTCCATGTTCTCTCTACATGCGCAATCCGTATGATTGACATCGTCTCATTCATTTTTGATATATGTCAAGCGGAAACGAATATTCGCTGAGACATGTTGCAATCGCGGGCTCAGGCCAGAACCCAAAGAAGCCGACGATGGCAGATGCGGCTCCGATTTGTGGAACCTCCTAGTGAGAAATGGAGGCTGCAATGCCCGCAACAGGAGGGAATTTATGCGCGTAAGCATTCTTGGCGCCGGAGCGATTGCTTACGGCCTTGCCGCCTATCTGGCCGAAGCGGGACATGACCCTATGCTTTGGTCGCCTTCCGGAGAACGCACCAAGGCGCTGGCCGCCGGTGGATTGCTGAAGGCTACCGGAGCTATCAAGGCAACGACTAAGGTGCGCATCGCCAAGGATTGCGAAGACGCCATTGCCGATGCCGACGTCGTCATAATCGCGTTGCCGGCTTACGGGCACAAGATGGTGATGGACGCTGCCACTCCTTATCTAAGGGACGGAACGCCGGTTATCATCAGCTCGCACAGTTCCTTTGGGGCACTGTATCTCTCCAAGCGGCTTGCGGACCGGAAGGTTAGCCTGCCGATCGTCGTCTGGGGTACCACGCTCGTGACCGGGCAACAGCGCGGGCCAGCCGAAATCGATGTTGCAACCGTTCGCCAGAAACTGGATGTCGCGACGCTGCCTTTCAGTGCTCAGGACCAAGGGTTCGAGCTTTGCACGAGCTTGTTCGGCGATCGTTTCGTCAAGCGCGACGGCATGCTTGCTATCGCGCTCAGCAACCTCAATCCGCAGAACCATCTCGGGATCGCTCTTCTTAATCTCACACGCATGGAGAAGGGAGAACAGTGGAGCCAGGCCGGAAACGTCACCCCGGCTGTCGGCCGCTTTATCGAGGCTCTGGACGCGGAACGATTGGCGATCGCCGCCCGTTTTGGAATTGCCGTGCGCACAGTTGAAGAGCATTTTTCATTGTCGTTTCACGTCCCCATGGCCACCGTTTCGGAAATGAACCAGGAGATGGATCGCCAAGGCCGCGGCGGCTTCGGCCCGTCAACCATCGAAAGCCGCTATATTCTCGAGGACGTTCCGTTCGGGCTGCTGCCGACCGTTTTGTTGGGGAAGATCAGCGGAAATTCAGCGATTCTCCATGAATCTGGAATTGCCATATTCTCGGCGGCTTACGGTCGCGATCTTAAGGGAGATAATGATATTCTTCCCGCGCTGGGCTTCGAGGGAATGGCAAAAGCGGACCTCGAAAACCTTTGCCGAAAGGGATTTTAACAAGTTTCCACAGTGGACTGGGACATAGGCCAAGTGCCCGAAAAACCACCGGGGCTGGTTGCCGGCGAGCACGACATGCAGGTTCCTCGGCGAGCGCCGGGAGATGTCTCCAGGAACTCAGCACGTGATCAAATGGTCCCGCCCGGCGGTGTGAGTGGGTCTGTAGCAGGGTCCGTCATCGAAACCCAGTGCGGCATGGTTCCATCAGTTGCCAGATGCCTGAACATTGCATCAACTGCGCAGGCGCTTCGCGCCTCCATCAAGATACCGGCCATGCAGGCGCCGACAGTCCGGAACAACGAGTGTCGTAGCCCGTTCAGGATAAGTGGTTCGTCCACAATCAGCTACGCGAGATAGACATGTTCCGATTTCTAACGTTGGCAGGGACCATCTTGGGTCTGACGATGTCGCCGGCGCAGGCCGCCAGTGATGCGGATCAGGCTGTCGAACAATTTCACCGTACCTGTCTGGCCGAGGGTCCCAATTTCGAGCGCATGATAGAGACCGCGCACGAACGCAGGTGGACACTTATTGCCGAAGCAGGCTTCGCCGAACTCGCGCCAATCGCTAATCCAACCTCAGTGGAGGCATGGCTGGTGGCCGAAGCGGAGGAAGGATTGCCAGCAGGAACCATCATCGGCACCACCAAGGCAACGATGAGCGGCAAACCGGTGCAGACGTGTACGCTGGCATTTCCCGATATCGATCAAGAGGCATTTCGGAAGAGTTTCTTCACCCGTACGGATGCCGAGAAGATTGCCGAAGATCGCGATACGGAGGAGTTCTCGCGTCTCTACATCCTCGTTGCCGGCGGACGTAAGCAATTTGTCCGGCTGGTGGTCCTGCCTTCAACGCCACCAGGAAACCCGCGCGTCGTTGCCAGTTCGATCATGGCCGACTGACATGTCATTCCTCCCGCCCCCGTGCTCCTCTGGAGGGCGAACACTGCGAAATGTCGCGAGCAGCAGAAGGTCGTAGATAATTTTCAGCCCACCGGCGATGATCAGGGGCCAGCCGAAGCTGGAGACGGCAAGGAGAGCCCCTGCGAGGACTGGACTGGCGGCCGCCGCGAGGCTGCGCGGGACGGCGGTGATGCTCGCCGCGGCAGCCCGCTCTTCGGGCGTCACCACGGCCATGACGTACGAGGTGCGGGTCGGCACGTCCATCTGCGACAGCGCGCTTCTAATCAGCAGAAGAGCGATAGCCGGAGCGACGCTCGGCATGAACGGGATGAGCACCAGACAGAGGCTCGACGGAAGGTGCGTAAACACCATCGTGTTTATGAGTCCGATCTGCTGGGAAATTCGCACAGCGAACAAATAGGACGCAGCCGAAAGGACACCCGTCCAGAAGAAGATTGCGCCGGTCGCGGCGAGCGACAGGCCGAACCGTTGAAAGAGCCAGAGGGCCAACAACGATTGGACGACGAAGCCGCCTGCGAAAGCGTCGAGGCTGAAGAGCGCTGCGAGTGACAGAACGATGGAGCGAGACCTGCGCAATGGCTGTGCCGACACTTTGCCTGCATCAGGCGCGTCACTCGGCAGCCGCCGATAGAGGAGCACCGCCGCCAACCCAAGTGAGGCATAAAATAGAAAAGCTGCCTGGAGGGCCTGCTTCATTTCCAGGCCGATGGCGTCGCGGAGAAAGTCGGGCGCTCCTGCGGCCAGCGCTCCGACGGCGCCGGCGAGAGAGCCGATGAGGCTGTAGCGCGCAAAGAGCGCCGTGCGGTCGCGGTCGGTGACGCTCTGCGCAAGCTGCGCATGTTCGAGCGGTAGAAACACGCTGACGTCCCCTGAAGATGGGTTCAGCGTGCCGACGAACGCGATGAGAAGCAGCGGCCAGAAGTCGTGAACGACAGCGAAGACGACCCCCGTTGCTATCATCAGGACAGCCGCTGCGGTCAGCAGCGCTCGACGGGAGAAGCGATGCGCGACGATCCCAACAGCCAGGGTGAGGACGGCTGAACCCGCGAGCGTCGCCGTCGACAGGGTTCCGATCTCGAAGGCGTCGAAGCCGAGCGTGGCCAAATAGGCGGGAAGCAGGATGCTGACCAGACCGTCACCGAACGCCCGCAGTCCCCTTGATATCAGCAGGTTCGCAGCAGTCGGCTCAGCACCGGCAGGAAGCAGCCTGAAGCGCCGCTTCGAAATAGCTTTGCGCAAACCGTGCGCGAGCCACTGTAACGTCAACGATGCCTCCTCACCACTGGTAAGCGGCGCTGGCTGCACGGGTTAGATCGCTCCCGTTGCCATCCCGTAGAGCAGCCCGAGGATCGAACAGCCGGCGAGCACCGGGAGCATACCGATCTTGAAACGGAACACCGCCAGCAGCGCACTCAATGTCAGGACGAGCGACGCGATGTTGACGGAGCTGGGCACGGGCACATCGACCGTCATGCCGAACCCTTTGACCTCGCGCAGTGCTCCAAACAGAACGTGAAGCGCGAACCACACCGCCAGGTTCAGGATCACGCCCACCACGGCCGCCGTTATGGTCGCCAGCGCGGCGGACAAGGCCTTGTTGCTGCGCAACGTTTCCACGAACGGCGCACCGACAAATATCCAGAGGAAGCAAGGTGTGAAGGTGACCCAGGTGGTGAGCAGGCCGCCCAACGTTCCAGCGAGCAGCGGATTAAGCGATCCCGGCGCTCGATACGCGCCCATGAACCCGACGAACTGGGTCACCATGATCAAGGGGCCAGGCGTCGTCTCCGCCATGCCGAGGCCGTCCAGCATCTCGCCTGGCTTCAGCCAGCCATAGGTATCGACAGCCTGCTGCGCCACGTAAGCGAGGACGGCGTAGGCGCCTCCGAAGGTCACGACCGCCATCTTCGAGAAAAAGACCGCGATATCGGCGAAGACATTGCCGGACCCGAACAGCACGAAAAGGCCGAGGACAGGTGCCAGCCATAGCACCAGAAACACGCCTCCGATCTTCAACGACCAGCTGACCGGCGGGCGAGCATGGGCAGGAATGCCTTCGCCGAGCGCCGATTCCGCGTCGGCGACCTGCTTGCCGCCGACCTTGCCATGGCCGTTGCCCGCCATGAACGCTGCCAGCCCGGCCCGCCCGCCGACGTACCCGATCACTCCGGCCGTCAGGACAATGAGCGGGAATGGGACATGGAACAGGAAGAGCCCGATGAAGGCGGCGGCGGCGAGGCCTATCATGACTTTGTTCTTGAGCGCCCGCTTGCCGACCCGGATAACCGCCTCGAGCACGATGGCGAGGACGGCGGCCTTCAGACCGAAGAAAAGCGCCTGCACCGCGCCGACATTGCCAAAGATTGCATAGATCCAGCTCAGCGCCATGATGGCGATCACGCCCGGCAATACGAACAGCGTGCCGGCCACGAGCCCGCCTCGGGTTTTATGCAGGAGCCACCCGATGTAGACGGCGAGCTGCTGGGCCTCCGGTCCTGGCAACAGCATGCAGTAGTTCAGCGCATGCAGGAACCGCGTCTCGCCGATCCAGCGCATCTCCTCAACGAGGATGCGATGCATTACCGCGATCTGGCCGGCCGGGCCACCAAAACTCAACGCCGCCACACGCGCCCAGACCCGCACTGCTTCGCCGAAGGGGATGCCATGCGAAGGGTCATCACCGAGCGCATTCGGATGGACGGCACGAACGCTGGTCATTGGTTCCCCTCACCCGCGCTTCTGGCGGAAATATCGATAGAGGTTGTCGAACACCGAAGCACCCTCGGCGATCCGTTGCTCGTCTTCCGCATTGGCCATGGCGATCCCAGCGATCAGGCTGGCGATGCCGGTGGTTTCCTCGCGACTGAACTTGCCGTCCTTGAGGTCGATGTCGTGAACAATCTCGGCGATGGCCTGCAGCGCCGGGTCGACTATGCCACTACGATTGAGCAGTACCTCGAAGCTGCAGCAGTCCCCTTCATGGGTGATTTCGCCTTCGAACATGTCGAAGCGCAATTCGCCCTCCTTTGGCACGTGTCCCTTGCCCGCCACGAAGCGGATCGTTGCATCGGCATCGATGAAGCGATGGATCAGCCAGCTGCAGGCGATGCGGTCGACATGCACGTCCCGCCGCGTGACCCAGGTCCGGCCCTTGACCTCACCCAGCTCGGCCGTCTTCTTCGGTTCCTTGGTCATGGCCTTGTCCTCTATAAGCTGAGCCTCGAGCTCGGCGATCAGTCCCTCGGCGGCGAGCCGCCCGCTGGCGCCGAAGAAGTCGATCGCCACGACTTCGGCAAGCCGCTTGCGCATTCGACCGAGTTGCGCGCGGGCATCCGCGCGCCGATCCTCGGTCTTGTCGGAGTCGATAGCCGCCGTTAGATCGCGCGCTGCCTTGGCGATCTCTGCATAGTCGATGTCCCGCGCGGCATCGAACAGCGCCCGAACCTGTGCGTCCGTCAGGCCGTCGATCAGACGCGCCTCACACACCATCGCCTCACCGCCACCGTCGATAATTTGCTTCAGGAGCCATTCGAAATCCTCCTGCGTTTCTGCATCGGCGGGCAGCGCATAGACTGTGCTTTTGACCGCAACTGCGCCGATACCCTGCAGCCGCCGCCAGATCTTTACCCGGAAATAGGCTGGTTTGGTCGGCAGCTGATGGATCAAGAGCAGCCAGCGCTGCTCGGTCCCAAGTTCCCCTTCGCTCATCAGCACACCGTATCACCGAGAAAGGCAAATGCAACACTTGTATCATATTATATTCAGGCGTAGCGTTGACGTCTCGCAGACTGTCTCGCTGATGCCTGACAGGAGGTGCCGAAATGACAGCCTCGGGTGGGGCTAGCCAGTCAGGATCATCCGCGACTCGGGCCGTCGGACGCACCGCAGCTACGCTCATGACTGCCGGCATGATCATCGGAACGGGTATTTTCGGTGCCCTTGGTGCGACCGCCGAGCGGGCCGGTCCCGCCCTTCTGCTGGCAATGATCCCAGGTGGGCTGGCTGCTTCGTACTGCTCTTTTTCATACCACCCCTGCACCTATAATTGGAATGGTGACGCTGGCGTTGGCGTTCGGCACTCGATTCATTGTGTGCGCCAACGGAAATCTGGTTCGGTTAGTGCTCGATGAAACGAGGAGGTCTAAGATGCTCGATACCCAAGCTATTGAATCCCTTACCGGACTGAAGGGACAGACCACGGGTGACGTGCTCAAGTTATCGGTCCCGCGCAGTGAAGTGAGAATGACCCTGGACGGCTTTGAGATCATTCCGTTTATGGGCCTCACCTCCTGGGTTAGTTTTAAACAGGGGGCGCATCATGCCACGCTGATGGGTGACATCGTCGTGCTCGAAGATGAAATCGAGGACGCGATGGCCGCAGCGATCCAGGCGAACCTTTACGTAACAGCCCTACACAATCATTTCGTCCGCGAGCAGCCGCGCGTGATGTTTATGCATGTCGAGGGTACGGCTGATGAAACTGCGTTGGCGACAGGAGCGCATAGGATTTTTGAAGCGATAAAGATCGTGCGCCAGAAGCATCCTGTCGAACCCGCCATCAAGAAAGTGAATAGTAGCTTGGACGCGCCGCCGCTTGAGGCGATTGTCGAGCACAAGGGCGAGAGCAAGGATGGCGTGCTCAAGTTTGTCCTGGCGCGCCCATCCGTGCCCGTCGTCTGCACACGCTGTGGTGAGCTCAATATTGATGCCGCAATGGGCTACAACACATGGGCAGCCTTTCAGGGCACGGACGAGCGCGCCGCGGTCTGCGGCGACTTTGCGATGCTGGAAAATGAAGTCCGTTCGGTCATCCGTGAACTGCAAGCTGGAGCGATTGGAGTAATGGCGGTGCACAATCACATGTTCTTTGAAGACCCGCGGATCATCTTCTTGCACTACTGGGGCATCGGCAATGCTCAGGCGTTGGCGCAGAGCTTGAGGCGGGCGCTCAACACGCAGCAATAGTCTGTCGCTGTCGCCACAGGAGTCATGCGACCGCCGCGCGCTCGCGATATAATGGCAGCGGAAATGTATCGAAAGCCAAGAACTTCGGCGCAGCGCGCTCGGGTTGGCGGCGCGACGGCGGTGGGAAGGTCGGCCTGGGTGGCGGTTCCGTCGAAGTTGCCATATTCGTCGATGCTGGCAGGGCCGAACGGCACATCTCTTCGGGACAGCCGTTGGCATCGATCCAGGTCGATGTCACGGCGGACCCCAAACATGGATGTGCGGCGGGGTGGGCCAAGATCGAAAACCTATCTCCGGATCAGCGGCCAAACGCCGAGCAGGATAACCGCCAGCGCTGCGCCGATGTCCAGAACGTGTCCCGTCTTGGCCCGCAAGATTTCGGTGCGCGCCATCAGATCTTCACCCGGAGAGGCCGGCTTGCTCGGCAGCTGATGGATAAGGAGCAGCCAGGGCTGTTCCATTCACTCATAAGTGAACCGTATCACGGGTAAGATAAATGTAACACTTGTATCATTCTTTAACCAGGCGTAGCGTTGGCGGTCTCGCAGCAGTAGGCCGCGCTGAGTGGCGCCAACCAAAAGGGAGACAAGGCCATGAAATGGGTTACCCGCGAACGTCCGGTGATCGACCGTATTGCTTGTCCCTGGCTGATCGCCCGCTTCATCGACACGGAGCCAGAATTCCTGTTCGTGCCGCCGGATCGGGTGATCCCAGTTGCCCAGGAGACGGGCGCTACACCCTATGACGTGCCCGGTGTCGAGTTCACGCATGTGGGTGACGGCTGCAGCTTCGATACCTTCGTCTCGAAATACGGCCTCGAGCGCGATCCGGCGATCGTGACGATCGCCTCGATCGTGCGCGGCGCCGACACCGATCGGCACGATCTCATGCCACAGTCGGCGGGACTGCTTGCGATCTCCATGGGGCTCCGGGACGTCACGCCGGACGACCATGAGGTGCTGAGGCACGGCTTCGTCATCTACGATGCCCTTTATGCCTGGGCCTCGCGCCGCAAAGCGGAGACGCACAGCTGGCCGCCGGCCATGAAGCCTACGGCGGCGGCCTGAAAGATGATTACCCTCGAAAGAAACAGCCCGGGAACTGCTACGGTTGGTCGGCGGCTGATGGCCGCCATCGCCTTTGGCTTCAGCCTGATTGCTGTGAATGCCGCGGACGCGGCGGACACGTTCCGGCACCTCAAGGGCAAGGAGATCAAGGCCAAGTTCGCCGGCATGGATTTCACGGACGACGTTCATTGGGCGGATGCGTTCGGCCGCGACGGACGGATCGTGCGCTACGACATGGGCAAGAAGAACGCCGGCAAGTGGCGCGTCGAGAAGGGGCAGCTCTGCATTTCCGTTGAAGGCGAAGAGACCTGCTATCAGGTATGGATCTCAGATACCGCAGTACAGCTTCGTGACCCGGATGGGACGTTCTTCCTGGAGGGCGTGCTGCAGAAGCCCTCTGCACGCGACTAGCGTCTCGGATTGAAAGTCATTGGGCATATTGGGGCAGACCACAAGGAGAAATCCATGCGTGCAAAACTCATCACCGGCGCAATGCTGATAGCGATGTCGGCGCTTCTCCAACCGGCGTCAGCGGCACCCGATTGGCAAACTGTCGCGCAGACACTTGGCAAATCCGGATCGGAAATGCCTGGCGGCGTTTATAGAGTTGGCTTGCCACGAACCGACCTGAAGGTATCGCTCGACGGCATATCCCTGAAGCCAGGCTTTGCGCTCGGAGGCTGGATCGCCTTCGATCCCATGGGAAATCAGGCAATGGTCATGGGCGACATCGTTCTGACGCAGGACGAGGTGAACCCGGTCATGAAGAAGCTTGAAGAAGGCGGCATCGAGATCACCGCGGTGCACAACCACCTGCTGCGCGCGCAGCCGATGACGCTCTACATGCACCTCTTCGGCCAAGGTGATCCGGTAGCACTCGCCACAGCGCTTCATGCCGGCTTGGCTCTGACGAAGACGCCGATGGCTGCATCCGCCGGTTCGCAGGCGGCGGCCGCTTCGAAGATCGAGTTCGACACGGCGGGTGTCGACCAAGCTATTGGCTACAAAGGCAAGGCCAACGGCGCGGTCTACCAGTTCACTATACCGCGCGCAGAACCGGTCGAAGAAAATGGCATGGATGTGCCGGCCGCCCTGGGCTCCGCCATAGCGATCAACTTCCAGTCGACTGGCGGCGGCAAAACGGCGATCACAGGTGACTTTGTGCTGACTGCCAAGGAGGTCAATCCGGTTATCAGGGCGTTGCAAGGCAACGGCATCGAGATCACGGCATTGCATAGCCACATGCTCGATGAGCAGCCGCGGCTCTTCTTCATGCATTTCTGGGCGAACGACGATGTGCAGAAGCTGGCGAAAGGCCTGCGCGCAGCCCTCGACAAGGTCGCCGTCAAAAAGAGCTAGATTGGGCGTCCGCGCGCGCGTCCAACGGCGGAGTTCGGCCGGGCAATGCCCAATCGCACGCCGGGAGGGAATCAGCCGATGTTGATGCGAAGCCGGATGCCTGACAAGGCGCAAATCGCGACACCGCCAGCGAGCGGAGTCGCCCTTCGGGTCGACGCCTTGACAAAGCGCTACGGCCCGCAAACAGCGTTGGCGGACGTTGCCTTCACGGTCGAAGCCGGCGAAGTTCTCGGTCTCATCGGACCGAACGGAGCCGGCAAAACCACGTTGCTCGAAGCAGTTGCCGGCGTTCTTCCCGCCGACTCGGGGACGATTTTCTGGCACGGCGCCCCTCTGCCACCCGCATTGCGCCGGAGATCGATCTTCTACCTCCCCGACGGCCTCCGGCCGTGGCGCGACCAGTATGTCGAACGGGTGCTCGCGTTCTTCGCCGGTGTTTACCGGACATCGGACCTCGACGTCGCGGACACAGTTAGGGCGGTCGGACTTGCACCGGTGCTGAACAAGCGGGTGCTTGCATTGTCCAAAGGGTATGCCCGTCGACTGATGTTGGCGCTTGCCCTGATTACGCCGCATCCACTGCTGCTGATGGACGAGCCCTTCGACGGCTTCGACTTGCGACAGACCCGCGAGATCATGGACGTGCTGCGCAAGGTTGCGGCGCAGGGGCGCAGCCTCGTCCTCGCCATACACCAGCTGCTCGATGCCGACCGCATATGCGACCGTTTCGTCTTGCTCGCAGAAGGCCACGTGCGCGGCGTCGGGACCTTGGGCGACTTGCGGGAGCGTGCGGGGATCCTCTCCGGTGGGTTGGAGGAGGTTTTCCTTGCGCTCACCTGAGGCAGCGGTACCGCTCGACGCTCCCTTCGGCCCCTTGCTGGCCAAGGAGCTGCGGGAAATGGCGAGCGGCCGGCCGCTCTGGACAATGCTGCTGATGCTCTGCCCTCTCGTCGGCTTCAGCTTCTTTCAGGCCGTGTCGCTCTACGGCGAAACGAGCGCTACTGCCCTCACCTCGCCTGGGCTCGCGAGCGCACTATCCCCGCTGGACGGCGTACTGGTTCCGACGTTCGGCGGCTTCTACGTCGCCGTTACGCTGCTGTTTCCCTTTGTTGCCATACGCGTGCTCGGCAACGAAAAGGAGTCCGGCGCCTTGCGGCTCCTGATCCAGCTGCCCTATCGACCGCCGACTTTGATTGGCGCCAAGCTGGTCGCCGTCTTCGCAGCTTGGCTCATTGCCAGTATCCCTGCGCTCTCTGCGCTCGCGATTTGGGAGTTCATGGGCGGACATCTGTTCGTCGCCGAGACCCTGAATCTTGTTCTCGGACATCTCCTCTACGGCCTGTTGGTCGGCGCCATCGCGTTATTCGCAGCTGCGCTTACCGAGAGCGCGGCAACCGCGGCGATTGTCACACTCGGCTTCACACTCGGATCGTGGGTCATCGACTTCGCGGCGGCCAGCCAACCCGACCTCCTTGGCTGGTCGTCGCGGCTGTCGCTCACGCAAACGCTGCACACCTTTGAGCTCGGATTGTTGTCGCTCAGTCTGGTCGTCGGGGTGCTTGCGGCGATTCTTGGATTTGCCGCACTCGCTGCCATCTGGCTCCCCATGGGTGCTACCGTGCGCATCAAGCTTGTCCGTTCGCTCATCTGCCTCGTGGCGACCTGTCTTGTGATGGTCGCGGCTACCCAGATCAGATGGTCGGCCGATGCGACCGAGGACCGACGGAACTCTTTCTCGCTTGCCGACCAACAGGCCCTGGCGCAACTCAGCGATCAGTTGACCGTCACCGTTCACCTGGCGCCCGAAGACCCCCGGTACGCCGATTTGCGAACAAGCGTCCTATCGAAGCTCGAGCGGGTCATTCCACGGATTGTCATCCGTTTTGCAGGCGACCAGCAGAGTGTTGTCGGCAGCGCAAGCGATGAGTCGTATGGCGAAGTCGAGTACAGCTATGGCGGCCGGTCGGCCGTCAGTCGATCGACCGGCACCGAGGAGGTACTGCCGCTCCTTTATGGGCTCGCAAATGTACCCCTGCCCGTGCCGGCGACCGGGGCCGGCGATTATCCCTGCTATCCGCTCGTCGCGGCTCCGTGGATCGCGCTTCCCTGGTTCGTCGGCGGCCTGCCGCTGCTCGTCTGGGTTGCTTGGTGGCGGAGCCGCCGCGCACCGGCCATCAAATACACTTCAAGCCAGAAGGAGATCAGCCGTGAACATCTTACATAGCCTCAAGACAATTGCCGCGGCAGGTGTCGGCTTGGTGGCCTTGCTGCTGCCCGCTTCGGCGGGCTCGCCGGACATCGTCAATTTTTCGGACGAGGAAGTTGGCACAGATTCGAAGGCGATGCCCGGCGTGGTAGGCATTTGGCGGATCGAAACGGAAGGCGACAACAAGGTGTTGGCCGTCGACGGGCGCCAATGGAAGGAGGGACAGACTTCCGCTGGTCTCGCAGACAAGGCGCGGGCCCTCTATGGGGAGCGGTACGCCGAGTTCCTCGACCGCGTCCAGGCCTATGCATACTTCCCCTATGCTGTTCTTGAGGGCGTGCCGGATTTCCGCGATGGAGAGATCGCCGTCCGTTTCGAGGGCATCAGCGGCCGCATCGACCAGGGTGCAGGGATATTGTTCAACCTTAAGCCCAATGGCGACTATCTCACGATTCGCGCCAACCCTCTGGAGAACAACCTTGTGTTGTGGAAGTTCGAAAAGGGGAAACGCTCGTCGGTGACCTGGGTCAAGAACACCCCAACCTCAACCCATGAATGGCACGACCTGAAGGTGCGCATCGCCGGCACCAAGGTCGAAGGCTATGTCGACGGCAAGCTCTACCTGCAGGACACGCTGCCTGAGCCGGTGACCGGGCGTGTTGGCTTGTGGTCGAAGGCCGACAGTCACGTGTATTTTGATGACTTCACCGTAACTCCGGCTGGTTAGGCGGTACGCTTTCAACCAGCTTTCAAAGGTATCGGCGGTACGGTGCGCCGGAGTCCGGTCTTCCGGGCGCCCGCGTTTGGCCCGGTAACGGATGATTATTTCCATTGCACACGAGACTCAAAAGGCGGGCCGGGTTTTTGCGAACCGATGCGTTCGGAACGATCGAAGGCCCGCTTCGTTCTGATCCGATGGACTGGATTAGACTAGGCCTCCTGGCGTTGGCGGGGTTCCTCACCTGGGCGCTGAACACCCTCTCGGCCGGAGGCGGAGGTCTATTGCTGATCCCCGCCGTGACTTTCATCACAGCGAGCGCGGCGGTTGCGCCGGTCATCACCTTGACCGAGCTCATCGGCAATCCCATCCGCGCCCTGGCGTTTCGGCGCAACATCGATTGGAGCCTGGTCCGTTGGTACCTGCCCGGCGCCATCGCCGGCGCCGCGGCGGGCTCCTGGCTCTTCGCCAACAGTCGGGCGGAATGGCTCCAGATACTCATAGGGATCTATCTGATCAGTGCTGTCTGGGAATTTCGCGGCGGCGCGCGCGAGCGGAGCTATCGAGCCCGCCGCTGGTGGTTCCTCCCGGCCGGCCTGATCGTCGCGCTGTTGTCGGCGCTGATGGGCACGGTGGGACCCGTCCTGAATTCGCTCTATCTGAACTACGGTTCGGAGAAGGAGACGTTGGTCGCCACGAAATCCGTGAACTCGTTTGTGACCGATGTCGTCAAGGTCGCGGTATTCACCGGACTCGGGACGCTCGGTGGTCAGGCGGCCATATACGGCGCAGCCGCGGGTTTGGGCGCCGCGCTTGCCAATCTGCTGGCCAAGCCCTGGCTCGAACGCCTGAGTGGAAGACAGTTCCGCGGCCTTGTGGTCGCGCTCATGGCTGTCAGTGGAGCGCTGATGATCTGGAACCAGCACAGCTTGGTTGTGCAGGCCTGGCGCGCGGCCACAGGAATGTCTTAACAATGTCCATGTTGGCTGGAGCCCTTCGCGCGCTGTACCGTAGCTTGGTTGGCCGGTCCCGCGACGCGCAGAGGCTGGCAAAAGGCCTGCGCGCAGCCCTCGACAAGGTCGCCGTCAAAAAGAGCTAGGCTTCCCGACCGCCTGTATCAGACGTGGCTCTTGGGCTGGCTCCTTCGAACCAGTCGGGCCTAACCCGCTCAGGTTGGAGAAGCTTCGCGAGGTCAGATGACGCTCAGCGTCACGGCGGCAAGAACAAGATAACGGCCGACCTTGGCGGCAGTGACCAGCAAAAAAAGCTCGCGCAGGACACCGGCAATGACAGTCAGCCTCGCGAAACGCGTTGGGGGCAGAAACGCCATCTTTCAGATAACCGGGCGGCGGCCGCTATCGGCCAGATGACAGGCTGCCACGCCGCCATGCGGCACCGATCGCAGCATCGGTTCCTCGACCCGGCAGACATCGATCGCCACCGGACAGCGCGTGTTGAACCGGCACCCCGGAGGCGGCGCGCTGGGACTTGGCGGATCGCCGGCGAGAATGATCCGGCGGCGCCCGGCTTCGATGCGAGGATCGGGAGAAGGAACAGCCGACAGCAGCGCTTGGCTGTAGGGATGGGCCGGCTCGCGAAACAGCGGGCGGGTCAGGCCGGCTTCCGAGATGCGGCCGAGATACATCACCGTCACGTTCGAGCAGACCTCGCGCACGATCGCCAGATCATGCGCGACAATGACAATGGTCAGGCCAAGCTGTTTCTGCAACGACGTGAACAGGTTGACGATCTGCGCCCGGATCGAAACGTCGAGCGCGCTAAGTGGCTCATCGCAGACCAGTATGGACGGCTTCAGCGCGAGCGCGCGCGCAATCGAAACGCGCTGGCGCTGGCCGCCGGAAAGCGAGCGTGGAAGCCGATCGAGCACCGTCTCAGGCAGCGCAACCAGGTCCAGAAGCTCGGCGATGCGGCGCCGGCGCTCGACTGATGAACCGAAGCGATGAATCTGCAGCGGCTCCTCCAGTGTCTGGTAGACGGACTGGCGGCGGCTCATCGACCCCAACGGATCCTGGAAGACGAACTGGACTTCGCGGCTGAACGACTTCCTGTCCGATTTCAGCCATTCGGTGCGATCCCTTCCCCCGATCAGGACGGTGCCTTCGCTCTCCTTCTGCAAACCGACGATGGTGCGCGCCAGCGTAGTCTTGCCGCAGCCGGACTCGCCGACGATGCCGTGGAACGCGCCGCGCGCGACCGTCAGGTTTATGCCATCGACCGCCCGCACCGCGCCGACACCCGAACGGTTGGCGAAATGGACCTTTAGTCCCCTGACCTCGATCGCCGCGACATCAGACATGGACGGCGATCCCCTCTCGTTTCAGCACGACCGGGCAAGCCACACGGTGCGGGCTCGTCGACGCGGATATCGTCTGCAGCGGCGGCCGGTGCTGCCGGCAACCGGCTTCGACCAGTTCGCAGCGCTCGGCAAACCGGCAACCCGGTTCCAGCCTGATCTGGTTTGGCGGCAGGCCAGGTATCTCGCGGGTCGCCGCGCGTTCGTCGGCGCGAAAATCCGGCACCGATGCGAGCAGCCCGCGCGTATAGGGATGGACTGGCCGGGTCAGCACATCCATCGCCGTCCCCTCCTCCGCCACCTGGCCGGCGTAAAGCACGATGACGCGATCGGCGACGGAAGCGACCACGCCGATATCGTGCGTGATCAGCACGACCGCGATGCCATCCTCGCGCTGGATCTGACGGATGAGCTCCAGGATTTGCGCCTGGACCGTGGCGTCCAGCGCCGTGGTCGGCTCGTCTGCGATCAGCACGCGCGGCCGGGCCGCCAGCGCCAGCGCGATCATCGCGCGTTGCAGCATGCCGCCCGACATTTCGTGCGGATAGCGGTTATAGCGATCCTCGGGGTCCGGGATGCCGGAGCGCGCCAGAAGCGAGACCGCTTCCTTGCGCGCTGCCTCATGCGACAGGCCAGCGAAACGGCGCGCCTGGCGTGCCAGCTGCGGGCCGATTTTCAGCATCGGGTTCAACGCGCTCATCGGGTCCTGGAAAATCACGCCGAAATAGCGCCCGCGCAGGTCCGACAATTGCCGGGAACCGATGCTGAGCAGTTCGCTTCCGTCGGCTCGCGCCGACCCTTTCATGTCCACGGTCACGCCCTCGGGCAGCAGGCCGAGCGGACCGAGCGTCATTACGGTCTTTCCCGAACCGCTTTCGCCGACGACCGCGACCGTTTCTCCGGGACGGACGTTGAACGACACCCCGTCCACCGCCCGCACCGAAACGGTGGTGGCGTAGAGGTCGATGACCAAATCTTCGATCGAATAGATTGGCTGAGCGTCGCTCATGCTGAAGTCGTTCCCGTTTCGACGGCGTTACGCTCGGCTTCTTCGCGAGCGCGCGCCCTTCGGCGTCTGCGCAACGTCGCGCCGCGAACCGGCCGCGGCACCTTTTGCAATGCGAAGGCTTCGCCCAGAAGGTTAAAGCTGACCACGACCAGCGTCAGCGCCAGACCGGGCAGCACGACGAGGCGCGGCACCTCCTCGATGTAGCTCATGCCGTCGACCAGCATCTGGCCCCATTCCGGTGTCGGCGGTGCGACGCCAAGTCCGAGAAAGCTGAGCGTGGCGATGGCCAGCACAAGAGCGCCGGCGTCGGCGCTTGCATAGACCACGACGAGGGCAAGCACATGCGGCAGGATATGGCGAACAAAAATCCACAGATGGCCGGCGCCCATCACGCGGGCCGCCTCGATATAGGGCTGCTGCAGCTCGGCGGTGACGACGGCGCGGCTCATGCGGGCATAGTTCGCCCACCACGCCAGGGTGAGCGCCGTTATCATCGACCAGTAGCCGGTGCCCAGAATGCCGATCAACGCCAGCGCGATCACCAGGCTCGGAAGTGCCAGCGCAATATCGATGATGCTGATAAGGACGAGCTCGACACGGCCGCCGACATAGCCGGCGAAGGAGCCGATCGTGACCCCGATCGCCAACGCGGCCACAAGCACGATCACCATCGCCACCAGGGAAATGCGGGCGCCACCGACGATGCGGCTGAAGACGTCTCGGCCGAGATAGTCGGTGCCGAGCCAGTGGTTCCAGCTCATGCCCTCCAGTGTCGCCGAATAGTCCTGCGCACTTGGATCGTAAGGCATGATAGCAGGAGCGAAGATGCCGATCAGCACAAAGCCGATTACGGGGAGCAGCACCAGCCACGGCCAGTCCTTGATGTCCCTGATAGCGGAAATGTTCATCGCCTCATGCTCCCCGCGCCCGGCGCATTCGCGGATCCGCGACGATGCAAATCATGTCGACGATGAAATTGACCATGACGAAGAAGACGACAAACAGCAGCAGCACCGACTGCATGCCGATGAAGTCGCGGAAGCGGATCGCCTCGATGAAAAAGGCACCGACGCCGCGCAATGCAAATACCGTCTCGACGACGATCGATCCGATGATCATCAGCGTGAATTGCGCGCCGAATGTCGTCAGGAACGGAATGGCGATGTTGGGCAGCGCCTCGCGCAGCAGCACCTGCGTTCTGGTATAGCCCTTGGCGAAGCCGGTTGTCGCAAACGGCCGCGACATCGCTTCCTGGAGGTTGACCCGAACGACGCGGCTGAGAACGGAGGCCGGGAACAGCGCGATCGTCACCCACGGCAGAAGCCATGAGGTGAAGCCGCTGGTCCCGAAGGTGGGTACCCAGCCCAGCATCACCGAAAACACGATGACCAGCAGCGCCGCCACGAAGAAGTTCGGGGTCGACGCGCCGATCAGCGAAAATGCATGGAGGAACCTGTCCATCACGCCACCATTGCTGACGGCGCCGGCAATGCCGAGCGCGATCGAGAAAATGAAGGCGAGAATGCCGCCGCCGGCAAGCAGAGCCGCCGTCATCGGGATGCGGGCGGCAAACTCCGACGAGATCGGCTTTCCCGTTCGCAGTGAGATGCCGAAATCCCCGGCCAGCGCGCCGGAAAGCCAGCGTCCGTAGCGGATCGGCAACGGGTCGTAGAGACCGAGCTCGTTGCCAATCTTGGCGATCATTTGCGCGTCAGCGCCAGGACCTGCCGCACGCTCGGCAATGAGCGCCGCAACATTGCCCGGAGCCGCCGCAACCAGGGCGAATGTCAGCGCGGATGCCGCCAGGATCAAAAGGCAGGCAAGCAGCATCCGTCGCAGGATCGTGCGTTTCATCGTCAGGCCTCACTCGGGCTCGAAGTCTTCAGGCCTTCAGCGTGATCGCCTTGAACGGCAAGTCGTAGTCAGTCGCCGGAAGCGAGAAGTTCTCTGCGCGCGGATTGTGAGCCCACAGCCGCTGGCTGACGACAAGCGGACAGATGGCGGTGTTGTCGTGCAGCCAATCGTAGAGAGCCTGCATCTTCAGGTCGCGTTCGGCGCCGCTCGCCTCGAGCGCAGCCTTGACTACGCCGTCGAGCGCGTCCGAGACATAGATCTTGCCGTCAGGCCCGCTGTCCGCCGTCGAGACGAAGGCATTGCCAAGGGTCCCGTGAGGGTCATAGGGAGCGCCATAGGTGGTGAAGAAAGCGAGATCATAGTCGAAGGCCGGACGCCGTTCATGCATGGTGGCATTGTCCACCGAGGAGACTTGGACCTGGAAACCGACCTCGGACAATTGACCCTGGATCATTTCGGCGATGCGCCGCGATCCCGGCAGGGACTCTTCGGAAACCAGAAAGTCGATGGTCAGAGGAGAGCCAGCCTTGGTCCAGGCGCCGCCGCTCTCTGCCCAGCCCCCGTCGGCAAGTATCTTCTTGGCCGCCGCCACGTCACGCACCGGCACGTCATGCCGCTTGCCCGACGACGGCACGTTCGCCGGGAACAGATCGGCGGCCGGGTCGGCAAAGCCCTCGAACAGGACCTTGGCGATCGCCGCCCGGTCGACCGATGCATAGACGGCATCGCGAACGGCCTTGTCGGCGATGATCTTCGACTTCGGCGAATAGCCGAGCAGCATCGTCGCGGTGCCCGGCTCGGCAACAACCTTCATGCCGTCGCTTTCCAGCGCACGGGCGCGGCGCGGCGATAGCGTCGCCACCCAGTCGCCACCGATGACATCGAGGTCGCCTGAGCGGAGGCCGTTGGCACGAGCGAGTTCATCGGGAACCACCTTCAATTCCATGCGGCTGAAAAGCGGCTTCTCGCCCCAGTATTTGTCGTTGCGAACGAGGCTGGTGCCGCTCGAATCGTATTTTTCGACGATCCATGGACCGGTTCCGATCGGCGCCGTCTGCTTGCCATCCTTGTCGACTGCCTTGGGCGACAGGAAACGAACTGGGCGGACGATGGTGAGTTCGAGGAGTGCGGCCGGCACCGGTCGCTTCAGCTTGACCGTCAGCTTGTTTGGTCCGTCCGTGACAATGCTGTCGAACGCATCGGAAATGCCGATCCAGGAGAAGTCGCTCACCCCCATCCATCGCTTGAGGTTCCATTCGGCTGCGGTGGAATCGAACGGCGTGCCGTCGCTGAAGGTCACGCCTTCACGCAGATCGAAAGCGATCGAAAGCTGATCGTCGGCAATGGTCCATTTGGTGGCAAGTCCCGGCTCAAGCGCACCGTTCTGGCCGTAGTGGATCAGCGCATCGAAGACGATGGTGTAGGTGCTCAGCGTTGAAACATTCTGCAGCAGGTCGAGATCGCCGGTCTCCGCGGCGATGGCAATCTTCAGCGTGTCGTTGGTTTCGGAAAAGGCGGTGCGTGGCAGCGCGGCGGCGAAGGCAAGGCCGGCGGTGGAAACAAGGAAATTGCGGCGGTCGAGAGTGATCATTTCAGTTCCCCATTTTTGATTGATTGGTAGCGATTGTACACATGCATTCCCATTTGTATAGACATATTCGGCGCCAATCCAAGTTGGCGCGCAGCGCTGCGCTTGGCAAAGGAAAGCGCCATCCTGCGTAATGTCGCCGTGCCGGCGCGGGTCTCGACAAGCGCTAAGTCCAGCTCAGCGTCATCGCCGCCAGCGCGAGGTAGCGGCCGACCTTCGCGATCGTGACGATCGCAAGGAAGCTCCAGAATGGCTCCCGCAGCGCCCCCGCCACGACCGTCAGCGGATCGCCGACGAGAGGCAGCCAGCTCAACAGCAGCGACCATCGTCCATAGCGCTGATACCATCGCGTCGCGCGCGTCAACGCGGAGGGCTTTACCGGGAACCATTTGCGGTTGCGAAAGCGATCGATCCCCCGGCCGAGCCACCAGTTGACGATCGAGCCGAGCACATTGCCTGCGCCTGCGAAAGCGATGAGCAGAGCCGGAGCATGGCTTCCTGTCAGGAGCAGTCCCGCAAGGGCTGCTTCCGATTGCATCGGCAGAATGGTCGCCGCGGCAAACGCGGTCAGGAAAAGACCGCCATAGATGGCGAGCTCGCCAGACATTTCGAGCTCTCAGCTTGCCGTGGGCCATTTCGGGTGCCGATCATCGACGACGTAGCCATGCGAATGCTCATAGCCCGCTTCCGACCATACTGCGTCGCCGATGTGCCGGTCGTCCTTAGGCAGATCGACATGCGTATGTACAAGCACGTCGGGATCGTGTTTCGGCCAGAGCCAGATCGCGGCAAGCAGGGCTGCGGCGCCAATGATGCCGAGCAGAATGAAGGTGAAGGGCAATCCCATTGCTGCACCGACGCGGCCGGCAATGGGATAGGTGATCAGCCAGCAGGCATGCGAAAGCGCGAATTGGGCAGCAAACAGAGCGGGCCGGTCGACGGCATCGGCAGAACGTCTGATCAATCGGCCCGAAGGCGTCTGCGCCAGCGAATAGCCGAGCCCCAGCACGAACCAGAGCGGCAGCAGCAGATAGTAGCTGCCGGCGAGCGGTCCCACCAGCACGCCCGCGACCAGGATCGCGGCGCCCGAGAGCATCGCAACCCGGTCCGGGACGTTCTCCAGCAGCCGCGGCAGGGCAAGGGCTGCAATCATCGATCCGCCGCCGAAGGCTGCGAGCGCCAGCGCCGTGTCGCTTTGCGAGAGGCCGAACTGCGCCTGCACCAGGACGACCGTGTTGACGATCACCATCGCGCTTGCCGCCGCGACGGCAACGTTAAGGGCCAGCAGCCCGCGCAATCGCGGCGTCGCCAGATAGATGCGGATTCCGCGCGTCGTGCGCTCATAGATGCCGCGCGGCTCCGAGGCTTGCGGGCTGGGGAGCACCACGGAGACGACCAGCGCCGCGGACGCCAGGAAGCCGACAACCGTACCGGCGAACAGGCCGTGGAAGCTGATGACGGAAAGCAGCGCCGCCGCCAGCATGGGACTGACGACGCTTTCCAGATCGTAGGCCAGTCGCGACAGCGACAGGGCCCGCGTGTAGTCCTTCTCCTCGGGCAGCACGTCAGGGATCGAGGCCTGGAAGGCCGGAGTGAAGCCTGCCGACGCCGACTGCAGGACGAAGATGAGAAGATATACCTGCCAGACTTCGGTAACGAAGGGCAGGAACACCGCGACCACAGCCCGGATGAGGTCGAGCGAAACCAGCATGGTGCGGCGTGGCAGGCGCTCGGCGAACGCGGCGGCGACAGGCGCCACGCCGACATAGGCGATCATCTTGATGGCGAGCGCCGTGCCGAGCACCGCGCCGGCGTCGGCGCCGGCAAGATCATAGGCCAGCAGCCCGAGCGCCACGGTGGCAAGGCCGGTGCCGATCAGGGCGATGACCTGGGCCAGGAAGAGATGACGGTAAGTGCGATTGGCCAGGACCTGAAGCATATTTGTCTTCTTGCAGCGGATGACGGTTCGTCGAGAACTGGCGCGAACGGCCTGCCTGTCTCAGTGATGGTGACCTTCCGGCTCGACCATCTTGAACGGCAGCACCTGCTCGCGACCCTTCGCGGCCAGGATCAACCTCGCCTGGAACTCATGCGGCTCGGCAGGGGCGATGGTGCTCTCAAGCCGATGATGGTTGTCAGCGACGGGCTCGAGGCGAAGCATCTCTGGCCCTTCGGGTCGGTCGATGATCACAGTCGCTGTCAGATCGTCGGCGTGGCGATCGATGGTCAGCCGCATCCGCTCGCCAGCCGGTGTATCGACGATTTCCAATGTTCCTGCAGCCAGCTCGCAGGCGACCTTGAAGGGCGCCGGCGCATGATGGTGAGCATGAGAGGCTTCCGCGCCAGTGACGGCCGGCCCGGCTGGGCTCACCAGGCGGACATTGGCTTCCGCCAACGCCGGCAAGTGGGCGAACAGTTCCTGCTTGAGGGCTTCGGTTACGCCCAGCACGTCCTTGGCCGTCGCCGTCTCCGGTACACTGATGGCGACGTCGGCATGCAGACGATGGCCGATCCAGCGCGCCTGCACGCTTTCAACGCGCCCGATGCCCGACACGTGTTCGGCGGCATGATGGATTTCGTCGATGATGCCGGGCTCCACACCATCGAGCATGCGCGTCAACACGGCTTTCGACGACTGCCAGACGATGGCGAAGATCGCCGCGGTGATCAGCAGTCCGATGATCGGATCGGCAAGCGGAAAGCCCAGCCAGACGCCGATAGCGCCCAGCACGACCGCCAGGCTGGTAAAGCCGTCGGTGCGGGCATGGTAGCCGTCCGCGATCAGCGCCGCGCTGTTGATCTCTCGTCCGACGCGGATGCGAAATACGGCGACCGCTTCATTGCCGATGAAGCCTATGAGGCCGGCGATGGCGACCCAGCCAAGAAATGCGATGGGACGCGGATTGATCAGCCTGTCGATCGCCTCATAGCCTGCGACGATGGCGCTGAAAAGAATGATGAGAACGATGACGATCCCGGCCAGATCCTCGACGCGGCCCAGGCCGTAGGTGAACGCCTTGCTCGGTTTGCGGCGGACCAGCATGAAGGCGATCCACAGCGGGACGGCGGTGACCGCGTCGCCGATATTGTGGATGGTGTCGGCCAGCAGCGCCACGCTGCCGGAGAGGAACACGACCACAAGCTGGAGCGCTGCCGTGACGGCCAGAACGACGAATGACCATTTGATTGCCCAGATGCCGCGCGTCGTCGTGGCGATCGTCGGATCGATGACGCCGTGGGTGTGGCCATGGCCGCCATCACCATCACCATGATCATGTCCATGGCCGCCGAAGCCCTGCGTCATCGGACCGAAGCCGAACCAGTCGCGTATCTTATCCATTATGGTGTTCTCTCACAGGTACTTGGTGATATCCTTGAACTCGTCGATCGAGCGGCGCTGCTCGCGCGCCAGCGGCCCGACGACGTCTTCAAGGCAATGGTTGAGATGATCCTGGATCAGGGTCTTCTTGGCTTGCGCGATGGCCCTCTCGACAGCATGGAGCTGCTGGGCAAGATCGAGGCAGGGCCGACCCGCTTCGATCATTTCGATGACGCCCTTGAGATGTCCGCCAGCCCGCTTCAGGCGCTTGACGATATCGGGATGGGTTTCGTGGGTATGAGGCTGCTCGCTCATCTCTTGATACTATCCTCTTGGAGGGGATACAACAAGCCTCAAAGAGGCCTCGATTCCGGTGCAGTCAACAACCATTCGTTAGGATTTTGGAGAATAATCGCCGTTCATGCCGAATCGGATCCACAGCACAGTTTTTTGTCTGGTCATCGCTTTAGCGATGATGTTCGGCGTGCTGCGTCCTTTCGGCTATTCGACCTCACACGATCCGATCGCGATTGCCACCGCGGTTGAACGTCACGGCGGAGCCGCCGCGCAGATCGAAGATCATGACCACGCACACGATGACGGCGTTGCCGACGAGCAGAGCGCTGGCCATTTTCACGGGCACAATGCGGCCGACCACTCGCACGAGACGGCGAGCACGCCAGCCGACTTCGCACCGACCGTTCCACAGGTCGAACGGGGCTGGCTGAATTACCCGCCGACTTCCGTCGATCCGGGCACGACATTCCGGCTCGAGCGACCGCCGAGACCATTCCTCGCCGCATGATCGCGGCCGCTCGCGCGGCCACCCTCAACGACGAAGATTGGAAATTTTATGCAAGAACCCTTCGACCGGGGCCACTGGCGACCCGCCCTGCCCCTGCTTATCGCTCTGCTGACCCTGCCGCTGCTCGCCGGGGCAGCCTTTGCCCATGCCGTCGCCGCCGGCGACAAGGGCTACATCCAGGAAATCTCGGGCATCAACGTGTTGCCCTTCATCTATCTCGGCGCCAAGCACATGGTGACCGGATACGACCACATCCTGTTCCTGTTCGGGGTAATCTTCTTCCTCTACCGGATGAAGCATATCGGCATCTATGTCAGCCTGTTTGCGCTCGGCCACTCCACGACCATGCTGCTTGGCGTCTACTTCAACGTCGGCATCAACAGCTACATCATCGACGCGATCATCGGCCTTTCCGTGGTCTACAAGGCGCTCGACAATATGGGCGCTTTCCAGCGATGGCTCGGCTTCCAGCCGAACACCAAGATCGCGACGCTGGTCTTCGGCTTCTTCCATGGTTTCGGCCTGTCGACGAAGATCATCGAATACAACATCTCGCCGGACGGCCTGGTGCCCAACCTTTTGGCCTTCAATGTCGGCGTCGAGATCGGGCAGCTCTTGGCTCTTGGCGCCATCCTGATCGTGATGGGCTACTGGCGCCGGACACGAAGCTTCTGGCGCCACGCCTATACCGCAAACGTCATCATGATGACGGCTGGTTTCCTGCTGATCGGATATCAGCTCACCGGCCTGTTCGTCGCCGCATAAGGAACCGAATCATGTACAACACCGACCTTCCCAGCCGCGCCGATTTGCCGACGTCAGCGCAGCTCAAGCGCTCCACCTTCATTGCCGCGCTGACGGCGTTCGCCTTGCTCATCACGGTCGTCATGCCGTCCGAGTATGCGATCGACCCGACTGGAGCAGGCAGATTGCTCGGCCTCACCAGAATGGGCGAAATCAAGACACAGCTGGCAGCCGAGGCGGCAGCCGACGAAATGGCCAGCGCGAAGGCACCAACCGAGCGGATGACGCAAATGGTCCCTCCGGCCGAATTGATGGCGCGCATGGACCGAATTGAAAACCTCCTCGTCGCTCTGACCGCCGAACGGCCTGCTTTGCAGCCGTCGCCAACTGGGGAGGCGGTATCCCAAGACAATGTGACAGTTGGAGAGATCGCTCCTGCCGAGGCTCCGGCCATTGCTACAACGCCTGCCACCGAAGCAACCTCGGAAGCCCCGATCCAGCCAGATGGAAGGCAAGACGAGCTATCCTTCACGTTGGCGCCAGGCCAGGGTGCCGAAGTCAAGCTCGTGATGCGGCAGGGCGCCAAGGCAAACTTTTCCTGGACAGCTGACGGTGGCGTGGTGAACTTCGAGACGCACGGCGATGGCGGCGGTCAGTCCGTCAGCTATGAAAAGGGTCGCAGCGTTCCAGCTGACGAAGGTGCCATTGAAGCCGCCTTCGATGGAAATCACGGTTGGTTCTGGCGCAACCGCGGTGGCAGCGACGTGACCCTGACGATCCAGACTGAAGGCGACTACATCGACATCAAGCGTATGATCTAGCGCATACAGGGTCGCCCGGCGCCACTTCGAGCGTCGGGCGTCACCTATCCGTCTGTTCCACCGACGAGCGCAGATGCACGTCGAAGCTTTGCGCCGCGAGGAAGACACGGCTGACCTTCAGGTAAACGGGTCTTGATCCACCGCTCGATCTGGTTCACGGCATTTCAGCCCGACGTGATCTGCCAAACGGCTACGCCGGCAAGCGCCAAGCCGGCAGCGCCCTCAATGGCTCGGGAAATGGCATCGAACAGGCGTGGCCGGCTATCGAAAAAATGCACCAGACGTCCACGAAACACGATCGACAGCACCGCAACGCAAGACAGCGTCAGCGCCACGCCGGCCATCATGGTGATTGCGAAAAGAATGCCGGCGACCGGAACGCCTCTGGATATCGCAAAGGTCATCACGAAAAGCGTCAGCGGGCATGGGATCAGGCCGGCCATGACGCCGACGGCCTCGCCCTCATGCTTGTGGTGATGGCCGTGGCTCAATGCGCGCCAGAGCATCCAAATGCCGATCAGGCCAAGCAGGCCCCGACTGACGTCTTCCAGCAGCGGGGCGCGGCCCACACTGCCCAGGGCAATCGATACCAACGGCAACGAGAGCGCCGCGATCAGCACGGCAATCGTTACATGCGTGAAGGAGAGTGTCAGCGACACCAGAAGCCCACGCCGGACGCTGGCATCCGATCCTGCCAGATAGGTGGCCAGGACAGCCTTGCTATGGCCCGGCGTCAGCGCATGCGCCGCACCGAACAGAATGCCCATCGGCAGAAAGGCCGTGAACGCCAGCCAACCGCCGCCGGCCGCAAGCAGTTTGATCTGCTCGGCCAGTGCCAGGTAGATTGTGCGTTGGAATTCAACAAGGGTCTGGAAAAACACGATCGAGCCGCCCCCGCTCAACCACACGTCAACTCAAGACGCGTCGCGAAAATCTTGCCGAGATCGGTCCCCGTCGGGTCACTGAAGAACGCGTCTGTCAGACTCTGCTGGTTCTGCGCGATGGCCGTGTCCGGATCTGGACGGACGACGGCGCGTGAGCAGCCTTGCGGCAGACCGGCCACCGCAAGCTTGTCGTCGTCGGTAAAATCGATCGCCGTGTAGAAGGTCGGGTCGTAGACGCCGATGCTGACTTTTCCAGCAAGGGCCAACGGGTCCATCGGCTGCGTTTCGAACTGGACGACGAGTTGATCGTTTTCATAGCTGACGCTGAACTTCGGCGGTGGCGCCATCGTCACGTCCTTGCCGTTCAAGGTCACCATCTGAAAGTAGTTGTACTCGGCCAACGACGCATGGACGGTGAGAGCGACTTCATCGAGTTCCTTGGCATCAAGGACAAGGTCGGAATTCTTGTCGAATTCCATCAGCACGGTGCTGGAAAAGAGGTCGTCGAAACGCCAGAGATGCCGAAGCGACTTGAGCGTTCTGTCTGGACCGACGGTCAGGTCCAGCGTCGCTTCGGCAAACACATGCGGATGGGCGTTCGCTGCCGCGGCGGAAGCGAGCAACAGCGCCGCGCCTGATACCATGCCTGTCAGTTGCATTTTTCGCTCACATTTCGCTCGTCGATTCCGCATCAGACAGGACACCTGCCATTGCAAGCAGGCCGAAATGGGACGGGCCAAAGCCCAACCTTGATCGATCAGGGCTGTGTTGCTTCATTTAAGGAGGCAGCTACCCAAGGTCGCCCTTCAGCCAATGTTTGAGCATGATCACCGCGATACCAGCAAGGATTGCCACCACTATCATCCAGATGATCTTTTGCCGATCGCTCAATTTGCTGCTCCAGATCGATTCAAAGCATTCCTATCGCGAGTTCCTTGCAAACGCAAAAAGCCCCGCGTCCCGTGCAGATAACACCAGCTGATCCGCCCTAGTCGTCGGCGATCGAGCTTGCAATGACCGTGTTCGATGTGATTCCGGACCTCGGGAACGTCAAATGGACAAGCTGCTTGCGATTGCCGGCTGTCAATATGTAGAGTTTGGAAACTTGCATTCCGTTTCTGTCCTCGCCGATTGTTTCGGCATCCGTCCGGGCGAAGAAACGCTCCTTGAATGGCGCGCGGTCGACATCGAATAGCTTTATGGAGCAAGTTTGCACGTCACCGCGATCATGGTTTTGGCCGGGAGGTCGTCACCGGTCGCCTCGCAGCCCTGGAAGGCGTCTACGTCATCGACGGGGGCAAGTGCTGCGTCGCCGGACAACGGAGTCCATCCGCGTCTCCTGGCCGCAGCGACGGTTCGTTCGAAGTCAGGTCCATGGGCAAGACAAATACCAAAAAGCTTCCAACGCCAGATCGACATTATCGGCACGCACCAGCGGCGATCTCAGGCATATAGCAGCGAGCGCCGGGATAAAGAGGGGCTTCGACATCAGCACACCGCAGGGTCAAAAAATGGACCCTCTGGCACGTTAGTCAAGAATGCCATTTAGCGGGCCCAGCGGCTGCGACGAGATCGACCTCCATCCGACTGTCGGCGGCTGCGCCGTCGCCCCGTAGTATCATTCGCCAGTTATTCTCCGACGCGGTCCGCATTGAAGACCCGCGGTAGCCGTCGAACTTGTGTGTCCATCCCTCGGCCCTCGGGAGGCTTCTCCACCAGGGTGGGGATCAAAGGAGCGATGAACGCTGGCCGGCTGGGGCTGGCAGTTACTCGTTTACGCATGGAATCGTGTCTAGGTGGCAGGCATATATCCGCGCTCCACACGTCCCGACGTTGGTTGAGATCGGCAGCCAGACCGGCCAGCCACTCTGTGCGCCAGGCGGATAGAGGTGAGTGTCGATCGCGAATTGCAGAAACGTTGCCAGCGGATAATTGCAAAGTCAGCGCGTCACGCGTACGGATCCATAAGCCCCAGCGCGCTTACATCCATAAGCACCCCAAACCCGATGATCTGCTCCAGCGCAACGTTGCGAGATAATGTGCCCAAGCTTTTGGCCGGTTCGGACTTCATGCGGCTGACCAGGGCGTATCGGTTGTAGACCGCCAAACTGACCATCGCGACGAATAGGCTGATCTTGAACAGGAGAATTCGACCGTAGCTGTTGCGCGGATCGGGGAACGAGCCAAGCACGAGCCAAGTGTTCATGGCGCCCGTCAAAAAAATGAGCGCAACCGCCACCATACCAAAGCGGGAGAAGCGCCACAGGACGGTTTCCACGCCTGCGACTTCGGATGGATGCCGCTGTGCTGCCGCGATAACCAGGCCGAGGGGCAGGAGGCCACCTATCCACGCCCCGGCACTTGCAACATGGAGAGCTTGAGTCAGTGAGCCTAGAAGGCCCAACGCCGCCGCGTGGCCCTGCCAACCCTCGCAGGTCAGTAGCAAGAAAGCCGGCCCGACGATCAATTCGGGCCGCCCCGAGAAACTGATCACCAGGAGCAGGAGAACGAGCGAAAGGCGAACAAACCAAACAGTTCCGAAGTCGCTTTCCATGAGGACGCCGCGCAAGGTGTCAACCATACCCTCGCGTCCGGAGAGCCCGGCCGTAAAGCACAGCAGCCAAATTGCCGCGAAGATTGCGGCCGCAAGTGCGAGGGCAGGATTGATGTTACGGGGTAGAGGCGCAAGCGCGGGAGCCGCGGTTCTGCCTAGCGCATAGAAAGGGAAGAGTGCCGACCCGAATAGAATCATCACTGAGAGGAAGTAGACCCACCGGGCGAAGGCCAGAGTGCCATCAACGTCCATTTCTACGGTCTGACTTCAAATTTGAAATTGCCCTTCACCTTGTGCCCGTCTGCTGACAGCGCGTGCCAATCAACTTGATAAACACCCGGCGCAAGGGACCTTGATACAGGTGCCACCATGTCCTTATCCTGCACCGCGATCTCCGTGGTGATCTTCGCACCATCCGGCCCCGAAAGATCGATGCCCGAGAATCGAGCCTCAATGGGTTCGCTAAAGCGCAGTCGAATCTCAGTGGGCGGAGCGGCAATGGTGCTATTGATCTCTGGAGTAGCCTCGACCAATCGAGCATGCGCAAGCGCCTGGCCGGATAATGGCACGCTCCACAGCGCAACTGTGGCGATCATTCGGATAGTCCGGTTCAACGCGAACTCCTCCCGCGACGACGGTCATCAAAGACTATGCACTTCCTGACGAATATACGAATATTTGGTATTGCAGGGCCGCCACTGTTCGAGCTGTCACGAAACTTTCCATTTGCCGGAAGTGATGGGAGATCAGGCCAACACGCTACCGACCGCCGAGACTCTCGATTGAAGGTCACGGACGCCGCAAGCGTTTGTAATTATCAGGACAAGCGCGGGCGAAACAAGCGTTGGCGCCCGCGTGACTCCATTTCAGCTACTTAACCGGGATCATGAGATGTGCGTATGGAGTGCCCGGCCACATCACATAGGGCTTGGATGTGTCAGGCTTGGGGTCCGTCGGATAGCCCTGCATCATGTCCATTGCGTTGACGATCATCACATGCGGGCCGGTCTCTATCCAATTGTTGCCTTCCTCGGGCTTCGTCGCATAGGGATCGGTGTTGCTGCCATCGGTACCGCCGGACAGCATGTACATGAAGCCGACCTTGCCCTTGGGCGGTTCCTTCTTTTCCATCCATGCCATCGCCCATTCCATCGCGTTGGCATCGCCGCACATTGGGTCCGGGCCGGGCGTGGACGGGCTGTCCGGCATGCACCAGAAGCCGTTCTTGCCCTCGCGCAGGGTGCGCATGGCGCCCTTTTCATCCGCGGCGTAGACCGCAGCGCCGCTTGCCACGGCAGGGGGTGCAGCAGATTCAGCGCTCTTGATCATCGCAGCGTCGTCGGCGGCTGCGCCTTGCATCGTAACCAAATTGCCTGCCGCCAAAAGGGCAGCGACCGTCAGAAGCCGTTTCATGGCCGTTCTCCGGTTTGAGTTGATCTTGTGCATGATGTCCGACGCACGGCTTTCCAGAGCCGTTTGTCGGTGATCAAACAGTAGCAGATTACATGCCTCCGGACAATTTATGTTTTAGCGCGCCTTCTAATGTCTTTGCAGTGGGCGTGCTATTAAACGGGGGCCTTCAAATCGGTCACGAAACTCTTGAGGGTTCACTAACCAGATGGTGCTGTTCAGCGAGTGGCCAAATTTGCGCGGTTTCCCAGCAACCTTGCTTGCGTCGTCAAATCGCCACCTGCCCTAACGCTAGATTAGCCCGCGCATCGTCAGTTCAGCCTTCAGATAGGCATAATAGATCGGCGCGGCGACAAGACCCGGCATACCGAACCAGGCTTCCATGAAAACCATCGCCAGAAGAAGCTCCCAGGCACGCGCATTGATCCGCGAACCGATGATCTTGGCGTTTACGAAGTATTCGAGCTTGTGAATGATGATGAGAAAAGCAAGCGAGCCGAGCGCTGCAAGGAAGGAGATGCTGAGGCTGACAACCACGATCACCGTGTTGGAGATCAGATTGCCGATGACCGGCAGAAGGCCAGCGACGAAAGTCAGCGCTATCATTGTCCTGATGAATGGCAGATCGATGCCGAAGGACGGCAGAACAGCGACGAGATAGATCGCCGTCAGAAACGTATTCAACGCCGAAATCCGGATTTGCGAGAACACGATGTTGCGAAAGGCCTTGCTCAGAATGTTGACACGATCCGCGAGCGCGACCGCCAGTGGGCCGGGCTCGCGCGATGGCGCCGCCGAGCTCACCGCGATCAAGCCGCCGATCACCATGCCGACGACAATGTGGACCACCAGGACGCCAACATCCCGCCCAACGAGTTGAAGCTGGCCGGCATGTTCGCGGAGCCACCGGGCCGCGAAGACTTCCAGTTCCTCGATGTTTGATGGAAAATAGGCCATCGCCCAGGTCGGGAGATGGACGCGCGCGGTATCGATGATCTCGGCCATCTTCTTGAGGAGCGTCACGACGTTCTCCGAACCACCAGTCAATTGCGACATGCCGCTAAAGATAGCGGCGGCTATCAGGAGCGTGAAGATCAATGCCACCACGGTCAGCGCAAGGCTTTTCGTCAGGCTGTTGGAAACGCCGATTCGATGGAGCATCGGTGCGGCGAAATGAACGATGTTGAACACGAGAAGGCCCGAAAGCAGTGCCGGAAGCAGTCCGAGTTCGAGAACGGCGACGAGCGCTATAAGCGCAAGCAGGCACGACGCGAGATAGAACCATGAGAAAGTCAGCACTTTTCACCTGCAGAAGCAGCCAAGTCCTCTCCGGGTTTCATTAGCTTTGATACCCGGTGATGCGCAAGCGAACACGCGTTCAACACGTGTGTAAGGCTAACCGCCTCGGAGGTCCCATGCTTGCGCGCCAAGTCGCCCGCTTTTGCCCCGCCTCATGCTCACGCAGGACCGCGATGATCAGCTCTTGCGTAAACCGCATTCTCTTCATCAGTCCGCCCTTCAATCGAGGCCGGACTTTGATCTCAGATGGAGGAAATTGCCCGTGGCAGGTCAGCCGCTCGAGAATGTTTATGCCGGTTGGCAAGGATGATCCTCTTCGTGGTGAACGCCGAAGTTCATTCCGCCGCGAAGACCATCAGATCCTCGAACGGGAACTCGACATGGTATTGGCCGGACGGAAGGGCGTCCCGGGAATAGGTCCGGATGGTCAGGTCATTGCTTTCGAAAATGACTTCATGCCGATCGCCAAGGAAAAGGCTCTCGACGCAGGTCATGGCGATACGTCCAGGGCCGTCCTCCCCGGACCACGTCACCCGCTCAAGCCGGACGAGTGCGGTGACTTTGGCGCCGACGGTCAGCTCCTGCTGAGCACTGCCCACAAGATGGATGCCGTTGGCGACAATTTCCGCACGGTTGCCGTTGATGGCGGTGACCACGGCGTCAAGGCGATTGCTGGCACCCATGAACTCTGCTGCAAACAGGCTCTTCGGCTTGTTGTAGATTTGCTTGGGCGTTCCGTCCTGTTCGATCTGGCCGCCGTTGAGCAGCAGGATGCGGTCGGCGAGCGCCATCGCTTCCACCTGATCATGGGTGACGCACAGCGCCGATAGCCCGAGATTGGTGATGAGGCGGCGCAGCCAGATCCGCGCTTCTTCGCGTAGCTTGGCGTCCAGATTTGACAGCGGCTCATCGAGCAGAATCACGTTCGGCTCATAGACCAGCGCACGGGCCAGCGCCACGCGCTGCTGCTGTCCGCCGGAGAGCTGATGCGGATAGCGCTCGCCCAGTTTGCCGAGGCCGATGCTGTCCAAAGCCTTCTGGACGCGGCTCGCAACATCTGCCTGGGACACTTTGCGCAGCTTCAGGGGATAACCCACATTCTCGGACACCGTCCGATGCGGCCACAGCGCATAGGACTGGAATACCAGTCCGAGACCGCGCGTTTCCGGCGCCAGATTGATGTTCTGCCCGGCATCGAAAAGCGGCTTGTCCCCGAGCAGTATCTTGCCGCTGTTGGGTGTCTCCAGACCGGCGACCGCTCGCAAGAGCGTCGTCTTGCCGGACCCGGACGCGCCGAGCAAGGCGACGATCTGACCCGGTTCGACCGAAAAGGACACACCTTTCAGGATCTCGAGGGTGCCGTAACTGAGGCGCAGGCCGTCTATGATGATATCAGTCATTGAGGCGGACTCCAAAGCGCATTGCGAGGGCAAGACCGGTCACGATGATGACGGTGTTGATGACGGCGAGAGCGGAAACCAGATCGATCGCGCCGGTGCCCCAAAGGGAAACCATGAGCGAGCCGATCACTTCGGTTCCCGGTCCGAGCAGATAGACGCCCGTCGAATATTCACGGGCGAAGATCAGGAAGATCAACAGCCAGGCTGAGAACATGCCGCCGCGGATGAGCGGCAGCGTGATGTCCCTGGCGACCCGGCCCTCGCTGGCGCCAACTGACCGGCCGGCTTCCTCGAGCTCCTTGCCGATCTGCAGGAGCGTTCCGGAAATCAGCCGCATGCCATAGGCGAACCACACAATGGTATAAGCGAGCCATACCGAGATCATCGTGGCACGCAGGGGTGCGATCGGTTTGAAGAACAGAAATATCCACAGCATGGCGAGGCCAGCCACAATGCCCGGCATCGCCCGCGGTATCATGGCCACGTAGTCGACGACTTTGGTCAGGGGTGCGCTCGAGCGATGACCGGCGAGTGCCACGGCAGTATAGGCCGCGATCGAAGCCGCGCCGCCGACCACCGCGACGCCGACCGTGTTGAGAATGGCGCTGATGACATTCGGATAGTCAGCGAGATCGCGATAGTGATCCAACGTCAGCACCTGGAAGATATTCACCCCGACGCCCCAGCTTGTCACCAGTGAACGAATTGCGACGCCGCCCACCGGTATGATCACGGTGGCCGCGAACCAGGCCACCACAAGCGCGAAGGCCGGCCAGCGAAGAGCGCCCAGCCGGATGGGGTTGTGCCGACTGCCCTTGCCTTTGACAGACACATAGCGGCTGGCGTTGCGCAGCATGTAGCGCTGCAGCACCACCAGCGGCAGCGCGATCATGATGATCGCCACCACCACTACGGCCATCAACTGGTAGGAAGGAACACCGAGCTTGTTGGTGAGCTTGTAGAGATAGGTGGCGAGAACCAGCACGCCTTCCGGATCGCCAAGCACCAGCGGCAGGCCGAAAAGTTCGAAACCGAGGAAGAACACCAGAACCGCCGCATAGAGCACCACCGGCATCACCATGGGCAGCGACACACTGGCGGCGACGCGCCAAGGGCCAGCGCCGGCGGTGCGTGCCGCCTCTTCGAGGTCGGCGCCAACGTTGCGGAGCGCCGCCGATGCATAGAGATAGACATGTGGGACATGGGTGAGCCCGGCAATGATCGCGATCGATGTCACCGAATAGACATTCCAGGGCACGTAGCCGATCATCGACTTGACCGCCAGCGAGACGAAGCCGACTGGTCCCAGTGTCATCACATAGCCGAAGGCCAGCACCACCGCCGACATGAAAACCGGGATCAGGATGATCGGCTCCAGCCAGCGCTTGCCCGGCACGTCGGTGCGCACGATGATGAACGCCAGCAGGATTCCCACCGGAACTGCGATCACCGTCATGCCCACCGCGAGCTTGAGCGAAGTCGTCAGCGCTAGCCAGAAATCCGCGTCCGCGAGGATGAAGCTGTAGGCGTTCAGCGACAGATGCGCGGTTTTCTGGAAGAAAGGCGCGGACAGAAAACTCTGATAAATGATCAGGGTGACCGGTGCCAGCACCACCAGGATGGCGAGGAGGTTGGTGCTGATACGAAAGACACGGAAGGGCATGATCGCCTCGAACAAAGCCGGGGGCCGTCCGCTAGCAAGAGCGCAAGCGCGCCGTTCCGATGATTCTTAATAGCAAGAAGGGTGAGAGAGCCGACTGTGGAGGCACTCCCGATCAAGCGATTACTCGCCCTTCATGGCCTTCTGCCACTCGTTGAGGAACGCCAGCCGTGTCGTCTCGTCGAGACCTTCGAGCAGCTTGTCGTCGAGCGCGATCGGGTGAACGTTTTCACCGGCGGCGGCCTTTATGGACGCCAGCGTGGTTGCCCCTTCAACGTCATCACGAACGGCATAGAGCTTGATGTCGTCGGCGATCAGCTTCTGCGCGCGCGCCGACAGCAGATAGTCCACGAATAGCTTCGCAGCATTGGGATCCTGGGCTTCCGCCGGAATGACGGTGGCGCGGGTGGTCACCAGGACATAGTCCTTCGGGATTATCACACCGAGGTTCTCGTCCTTGGCCTGCTTGGCGAGGCCATATGAGCCGAAGATGCCATAGGCGATGGAATGTTCGCCAGACGTGACCTTCTCGATCATCGAGCCGGCGGAGCTGTAGAGCTTGATATGGGCCTTGCCAAAAGCCTTGTTAAGCGCCCAGGAATCGGTCCAGTTCTTGGCGTCCTGGTTGTAGAAATAGAAGCCGACACCGGATTTTTCCGGATCGTAGGACGCGATCTTGCCATCATATTCTGCGGTCTTCCCGGTCATCAGCTTGAGAAGATCGGCGTGGGTTGCGGGAACATCGCCTTCAGGCACGAGACGCTTGTTGTAGACGAAAGTCACCGGGTCGGCGGTGGTACCATAGACCATGTCCTTGTAGGACGCCCAGGCCGGAAGGTGGGCCGCCTCCACGGATTTGTATTCCTGCGCATAGCCGTCTGAGGCAAGTTTGATCTGCAGATCCGGAGCCGAAGACCATGCGACATCTGCCGTGCCTTGGCCCGAAGCGGTTTCGGCAATGACGCGATTGTAGAGTTCGGTGGAATTGAGGTCGGAATATTCGACGGCGATGCCGGGGAATGCTGCTTCGAAGTCCCTGAGCAAGGGCTGGACCAGCGCCGCATCGGTCGTCGAATAGATGCTGAGGTGTCCTTCCGCGGTGGCGGCGGCCACCAGATCCTTGTAGTTGTCCGGATACCCGGCGGGGATCTCGGCAGCGGCGGCAAGCGTCACAAAAGCGGCTGACAGCGAAAACGCGGCCATCATCGTCGCAAGACGATTTTTCATTACGGTCTCCTCCAAGTTCGCCTAAATCGTACCTCCTCCAGGCACAAAAGGCGAGTATCATCCTGACCTGTCACCAACCTGTCACGGCGATGTCGAGGTTTGCTCAGCCGACTAGGCCCGATGGGTCGTGATCAGATTGTCGACGACAGCGGGATCGGCCACATCGACGTATTGCCGAATTGTTGAAATCTTGGAGCGGCATCCTACGCGTCACGGTCGCTGGCCCTGCGCATCGATCATGGACTTGCTCCAATCCTCGATGAAGCGGCGGCGCAACGCCTCGTCCTGTACGGCAAGTAACGCAGGGCCGATGCGTATGGCGCGCGCGATACCAGACTCCCCAAGTTTTTCCGGGCCGTCCGCTCCCTCAGGCAATTGCCCGTTCTCGGCAAAGAAGAAGGCGCTATCCCTGGCAACCTTCTGTCCCCGGGCTGACAGAAGGTAGTCGAGAAATCGTTTGGCAACGCCCATATTCGGCGCCGTCTTCGGAATGAGCGCGCCACGACTGAGTATCAGCGCATAGTCCCGCGGGACAACGACCCTCAAATCGGAATTGCCCCTGGCCGCTGCGTAGGCATATGACCCGATCATATTGTAGCCTATATATAGGCTCCCGTTTGCAACGTCCTGAAGGGTCTCCGCGGTGCAACAACGCACCACAGTTTCCGCTCGGCTCATGCTTTCCAGAAGCCGACCGTAGACCGCCGTCGTCTGCCGCGCATCACTGAACGCCAATAGGTAGCCGATGCCCGAAAGTCGGATGTCGAACGTTCCGACCCGTCCGCGATAAAAATCGATCCGCCGCCTGAGAAGATCGGCGAGTTCGATGTGGGTGCGCGGTACGTCGCCGGACGGCACGAGGCGGGCGTTATAGACGAAGACGGCCGGTTCGTAGGTAAAGCCGAATACCTCGTCGCGCCAGTTTGCCCAATTGGCGACATGCGCGGTTTCGGCCGACACGTGCGGCGCCGCGCAGCCGTCATTGGCGAGCTTCACGAGTTGGTCGACCGACGGAGACAACAAGATGTCGCCCAGCACCGCGTCCGTCCGACAGGCTTCACTGGCACTCCTTTGCAAGTCGTTGGTGACATATTCAACATACTCGACTGCCACGTTGGGGAAAACGGACTGAAAATCCCGGATCAGTGGTTCCATAGCCGCCAGATCGGTCGCGGCGTGGATCGACAGTCGGTCCTTCTCCGGCTGAGACGAAGGCAAAAATGCGCTGCTTCCTTCAGCAGCTCTTGCCGCGTGACCGATGCATAGGAGGACGGCAGCCATCAAACCGAATGTCGGCAATGTTCCCGTTATCATCCGGTCTTCTCCGTGGCGATGGGCAACGTCAAGGTGACGGTGAACCCTTGCGTGCCCTTCCCGCCATCCTTGCTTGTCTCGCGAAAGGTCAGCGCGCCACCGTGAGCCGCCGCAACCTCCGACGCGATGGCGAAACCAAGACCTGCGCTGCCGTCATGAGATTTGGACGTTTCGAAGCGCTGCGTGACCCGCTCCCACTCGCCCGGCGGAATGCCCGGTCCGTCATCTTCGACCTCGAGATGGGCACGCGTACCGTCGCTGCGTACTCTGACCTCAAGGCGCGACACCACTCCATGGCGCAAGGCATTGTCGATGATATTGACGATCGCTTCGCGAAGGCTGACGGCGTCCGCAAGCACGACCGGCTCGTCGTCAGGCGCCTCGAAGGAGACGATAATGTCCGGATCGATAGTTATCGGAACCGCCGCACGGAAAGCGCGCCGTGCGACATCTGCCAGACCGTGCGGCTGAAGCTGCACGGAATCGGCACGATGGATGACCATGGCGTGGCTGAGCAACTGGTTGGTCAGGCGCGCAAGTTCGCTGGCGCGCTGCTGTACGCGATCGAGATGCTGGCGGCTCGACTTGTCCAGCTTGGCTTGACTCAACAGATCGAGCTGCGCCGTTAGCGCTGTCAGCGGCGTTCTGATCTGGTGCGCCGCGTCGGCGATGAAGCGCTGCAGGAGTTTTACGCGCTCGTCGAGCCGACTCATGAAATAATTGATGGAAGTAACGAAGGGCCGCAATTCTCTCGGTACGACGACCGTTACCGGCGTCAGGTCTTGTGGATCGCGACGGCGGAGCGTCGCTCCGAGATGCTTGACCGGTTGCAGAGAATAGCGAATAGCAATCATCGCTCCAGCTAAAGCCAATATGCTCATGATCGCCAGGAGGACGGTCGCCCTGAGAGTCAATTCACCCGCGAGCGCGCGGCGGGCTTCCGTGGTCTGCCCAACGATGACATGCGCCCAACCGGATACGGCTGGATCGGACAGTGCGCGCGCCACCACCGCAATCCGAACCGGTTCGCCGCGATAATGCGCCGATTCCAATACCGGGACATCGTGTATTGCGGCCAGATCAACTTCTGTTTGCAGATCGGCATAACCTGTCAGCGTCGCGCCGGAAGGGCCGATCACGCGATAGAAGATGCGATCGCGGCTGGCGAGGCCCAGGAGTTCAAAAGCTGATACCGGCAGGTTGATGATGAGCGAACCGGATTCAACCGTAAGGCTGTCTGCCATCTGGATGGCCGCACCAAGCAGAAGCCGGTCATAGGCGTCATCGGCGGCGGTACGTGCGTAGTACGACGCCGCACTCACCAGAAGAGCCGCGCCCAGGCCCAGCACCAGCGAGATGCGGACCGCCAGGCGCGTGAAAAGGGAAGGCTCAGCCGGTATCATCGGAAGCCAGCTGATATCCCACGCCCCGCACGGTAACGATCTGCGCCTTGGCGCCTTCCAGCTTCTTGCGCAGCCGCCCGACATAAAGTTCGATCGCGTTCTGATTGGCCGGCTCGTCAAACCCGAAAAGCTGATCGATAAGTTCATCTTTGCTGAAGACGCGGCCTGGCCGCGACGCCAGTATCTCAAGCAACGTCATCTCGCGTCGTTTCAATTGCACCTCGCGCCTGCCTACTCGCACTGAGCGGCTGCCGCGGTCGAGCACGACATCGCCACACTGTACGATGTTGGTCGCCTCGCCGCTTTTCCGCCGGAGCAGAACACGGGCGCGCGCTTCCAATTCCCGGAAATCGAACGGTTTGACCAGATAGTCGTCGGCGCCGAGATCAAGCGCGCCAACGCGGTCCTCTATCTCGGAACGGGCCGTCAACATCAGAACCGGGGTCGTATTCCTTGCCTGCCGGAGCCGTCGAACGATTTCGAACCCGTCGAGGCTGGGCAGCATGACGTCGAGGATGACGAGATCGTAGCAGGTGAAATCGAGGATTTCTGCGGCAGCACGGCCGTCCGTCTCCCAATCGACTGCGTGGCCGATCGTTTCGAAGCGGCGGCTGATAGCCTCGCCAACGTCGCGCGTGTCTTCGACGAGGAGAATTCGCATGCCGGAGCATTTGCACGGAAGCAGCCCCCTATCAAGCGTCACCTCTTTGCGGAGAGGCGCTTGACATCATCTGCAGATCACGCGTTGGCTTCAGCCCTGTTACCGTCAGCAGTTCAAGCTGTCCAATCATTTGAGCTTTGTCGACGGGCTGCGTGATGCCGTCTGCCTTCATGTTGATCTGCGCATCCACGCCAAGAACGGGGCGCGTCGGTACATGACCCGCGCTGCAAGCCACGGCTGGACCACGCATTTTGCCGCATTCAACGTATTCGACCGCACCGTGATCAGTCGCTAGTAGATGCACCACCATCGCCATCAGGGGATTATGCTTCGGGCGATCGTGATGCTGATAGCGATTGCGCAATGCCATCATTTGCGCTTCAGAGACGTATCCAATTGTGTCATTAAGAGGATATCATGCCGACAGGCGATGGCAGTTTGAGCGACATTCTTGGAATCCTGTCGGTTCTCCTACTCGTGGCCGCAAACGGCTTCTTTGTCGCCGCCGAGTTTTCCCTGGTCGCCGTGCGCCGAAGCCGAGTTGCCGAACTCGCTGCGGCTGGGCGGCTGAACGCGGCAGCGCTCCAGCGGGCCGTCGACAATCTCGATGCCAATCTGGCGGCGACCCAGCTCGGCATCACCATTTCATCGCTGGCGCTCGGCTGGATCGGCGAACCTGCTCTCGCGCATCTCGTCGAGCCTCTCTTGATCGGGCTGCTGGGGTCGTTGGCGACTGCGGGCTCACACACTGTCGCCGTCGCGATCGCTTTCATCATCATCACCGCGCTTCACATCGTGCTTGGCGAGCTCGCACCAAAGAGTCTGGCGCTCCAGCGCAGCGAAGACACTGCGCTCTGGGTCGTGCGTCCGCTCGGTCTGTTCCTCTTTCTGCTCAGGCCGGCGATTCTAATGCTGAATGGTCTCGGCAACCTCGTTCTGCGACTCTGCGACTCTGCGGCCTGCGCCCGGGAACCGGTGAGGATTCATTGCACTCGCCAGACGAGCTGAAGCTTCTGATCTCGGCCAGTCAGGAAGGCGGGCTGTTGCAGCAGGCGCAGCGGGAGATGGTCGAGCGGGTCTTCAATATCGGCGAGCGCCGCATCAGTGACATCATGACGCCTCGGCCGGATATCGACTGGATCGACGTGAATGATGACCGAACCGAGATTCTTCGTACGATCCGCGATTGCCGCCACGAGCAGCTCCTTGTCGGCAAGGGCGGTATCGATGAACTGCTCGGCATGGTTCTGAAGAAGGACATGCTCGACCAGGTTCTTGACGGGCAGGTTCTCGATCCGATGGCGATCATCCGTGAGCCGCTCGTCGTTCATGAATCAACGCCGATTTTCAAAGTGCTGGAGCAGTTCAGGAAGGCGCCCGTCCGCATAGCAATGGTCCTCGACGAGTACGGAAGTCTGGAAGGAATTGTTACCCAGACCGATTTGCTCGAAGCCATCGCCGGCGACCTGCCCAACATCGAAGGCGAAGAGCCGGATGTCGTCGAGCGTGAAGACGGCTCCCTTCTCGTGGATGGTATGATGTCGGCCCAGGACGCGTTCGATCGCCTTGGTTTTCGAGCACGGCCAACTGAAGGCGACTTCCATACGATCGCAGGATTTGCCCTGTTTCGACTAGGGCATCTGCCTGAGGTCGGGGAACATTTTGAGTATGGCGGCTGGCACTTCAAGATCGTGGACATGGATGGCCGGCGGATCGACAAACTGCTCGCACGAAGGAACTCTCCCACGGGGCGGCAAGAAACATCGGAGGTAGATGGGCTCAGAACATAGGCCAATGAATAGGCCGCCATGGCCTCGTCGAGGTCGCCGGTGCCCGCGAACCAACTGTATCCTGCGTGATCCAACCTGACTGACACTGATGCACCATCACCCGGTCGACGAAAGGCGAAAGCACTCGCACCACCCCCATGGTGTTGCCGGTCGCCTCGACAACGACCTCGTCCGTCCTGTTGAAGCTGCGGCCAAATCCCTCCAGTCCGGAGCGGGTCATGTCGACCCGTCCGTGATGGCGCAGCCGGCCATCTTCGCAGAAAACCACTTCCGCAAAGGTGCGGTGGATAGCCATTCCAATTACACGTCATTGGCCCCCTCTCTCCTTGAACAATCGGGAGCCGGCGGGCGACGCGACACCTACGGATCCGCGCTCTCGGCGCAACCGGGCAGGTCGCAGGGGCGGCCAGCTACTAACGCGAGCTCGCAGCTTATCGAATACATCGGCCTGCCCGCACTTGGCGTGCTCCCGGTGCCGCTGTCCCGGATGGTCACACATGCGCTGAAAATCTCGCATCTCCAGCGGGGGATCAGATGGCACCGTCATGATCATACCGGTTACCAACCCGATCGAGCGCCTCAACGGCGAGGTCAAGCGGCGCACCGAGGTCATCGGCACCTTCCCAAATGATGACGCCATCGTCCGTCTGGTTGGCGCGATCCTGCTCGAGCAGAACGATGAATGGGCCGTGCAGCGGGCGAGATACATTACGCTGGAAACCATCAGCCAAATGAGCGATGATCCGCTCATCAGCCTGCTGTGGCGCGCTGATCATTCCCGGCCCATGCCGGAAGCTGCGGCGACCAAGCCGTCAACTACACCACTCCCTGGGACACGATCCTGATGCGCTCACGCTTCAAGCCAAGACCGCAATCCAGATAGCGAGCCAATCATGAAATCCGAGACAGCAGCCACCGAAAGCGTTGAGCCGGCGCCTAAGGCTGTTCCATCGGGTTGGCGAGTGTTGATGACACGCGAACGTTGGACCGAAGTCGCTCGCATTATATTTACCGGCCTGATGGCCTTTCTGTACTGGCAACAGCTGATTCCCATTCAAGCTTTGTGGGGGGCGGTTGCCATCGGCTTGTATCCGCTTGTCAAAACCGGCGCCGTTGACCTCGTAAAAGAGCGCAAGATCGGTACCGAGATATTCGTCACCATCGCTACGGTGGTAGCGCTGATCGGAGGCGAGACCGTCGCCGGCGCGGTCCTCATGGTGATCATTCTGATCGCAGAGTTCATTGCCGATTTGAATATGGATCGTGCGCGAGCCTCGATCAAAGACCTGATCGGCTCGGTGCCCCAGGTGGCACTTGTGCGGGACCCAGGTGGCGAACGCATGGTCCCGATCGAAAATTTGCGCGCGGGCGACGTTGTCTTGGTGCGGGCCGGCGAGAAGATCCCTGTCGACGGCATCGTCGTCGGTGGAGCGGCTTCGGTCAACGAAGCATCGATCACAGGAGAGAGCATTCCGAAGGACAAAAGCGACGGCGCCGATGTCTTTGCCGGAACCTTCGTCGAATCCGGCGCCCTGGACATCGAGACCGAGAAGGTTGGTGCCGACACCACCTTTGCCCGCATCATCAGTCTGGTCGAGAATGCCGAAGCGGAACAGGCACCCGTCCAGAAACTGGCGGATAAGGTCGCGTCATGGCTGATCCCGGTCGTGCTGATCTTCCTGGTTGCGGTTTATCTTTATACCCGCGACGTTCGGATGATCGTCACTCTGCTGATTTTCACATCGCCTGCCGAACTCGGATTGGCGACTCCTCTGGTGATTATCGCAGCCATTGCGCGAGCCGCACGCAGTGGAATTCTGGTCAAGGGGGGCGTCTATCTGGAGTCTTTGGCCAAGGTCGACGTCCTGGTGTTCGACAAGACAGGCACCCTGACGGCGAACAAGCCCGAGGTTGTCGGCGTGGAGATGCAGGACGGCACGCTTTCGGAAGCTGATCTGCTCAGCCTTGCCGCCGCCGCCGATCGGCGCTCCGCTCACCCCTTGGCGAAAGCGGTCGTCAACTATGCCGCCCGGATGAAAATCGATGTCCCGGAACCGGAGCAGTACGAGCAGTTGCAGGCGCGCGGTGTGAAGGCGACGGTCTCCGGACGCACCGTGCTGGTCGGGAATGCATCGTTGCTGCGCGAGGCCGGCGTGCCGCTTTCCGATGCGATCGAAAAGGGCGGACAGACGCCGGTTCACGTCGCGGTCGATGGGAAATTCGCGGGCGTGATTCTGATTGCCGACACATTGCGACCAGGTGCGCGCGAAGCGCTGGCAAAGCTCCGTGCGACCGGGGTCAAGCGCATGGTGATGGTGACGGGTGACAATGAGGCCACAGCGCGGACCATCGCCAAGGAACTCGGCGTGGATGAAGTGCGTGCCAATCTGATGCCGCAGGACAAGGTCGCCGCCATCGCCGAACTGCAAAAGCAGGGCCATCGCGTGGCGATGGTCGGCGACGGGATCAACGACGCGCCGGCGCTGGCACGCGCCGATGTCGGCATTGCGATGGGCGGCGGCGGCACGCAGGCGGCACTGGAAGCCGCCGACATTGCATTGATGAAGGATGATCTGGCAAAAATTGTCAGCGCGCGCGCAATTGCTCGACGTGCTTACCGGACAATTCAGGAAAATATTTTTGTCGGTGTCGGTGTTGTGCACGTTTTGGGCATTACCGCAGCGCTGATGGGCTGGATCGGTCCTATCCAGGCAGCGATTTTGCACTTGGGGCCAGATGTCCTGGTGTTCCTGAATTCGGCAAAACTGCTGCGCGTTCGAATCCAAGATGTTTAGCGCATCTCTTTGGAGCCTAAGGCGCTTGCAGTTCTTTGGACGACAAACGCGTCCAATTCGCATCGTCCACGAAACCGGGCAACCGCAACCAGAGTACGCTTACTGCTGTGGCGCTGGTGGCGGTGTGCCCCCAAACCACCCAGCCGCATACCCGATCACAAACAGCACCACGATCACGGCTGCCACACCGTACCAGAGGCGCCTGTCCGTGAAATTCATCGTTACCTCCAAATATCGCGCTGCGCCTGACGACCCAGCGATTTCTTCGATCCTTTGGTCGTCGTTTTCGTGACGAGCGACTCATCTGATCCCCTGACAGAGTAGGCCAAGTATGGCTTCCAGAGAAGCGCGTAGGCCTGTCTGCGGTGCCAAAGCCGCCGGCTGCAAGCGGCTCGCGGAGGAGCGAGCATCTGGAGGACGCTGGGATCGACCCGAGCTCCATCGGCTTCTTGGCGAGCTCGAAGAAGGCGATATCGTGGTTGTCCGGAAACTAGACCGACTGATGCGGTCACTCAAAGACCTGCTCCTTATCCTTGAGAAGATCGAGGCCGCCGGCGCCGGGTTCTGCTCACTGACCGAGGCAATCGGCACGACCACGACGGCAGGCCGCATGATGATGCGGATGCTCGGTTCCTTCGCCGAATTCGAGCGAGCCATCGTACGGGAACGCACCATGGCGGGGCTTCAAGCGGCCAGGAGCGCGGGCGAAAAGGTGGTCGTCGCCCAAAACTCACGTCCGATCAGCGCTCCGAAATCATCGGCATGCTGAATGATGGTCCACCCGCCGCCGAGATTGCTCGCATCTTCCGAGTTCATAGGGCCACCGTGAGACGTATCGGCGCTCAGACGAAAATGAATGTTCGCTGATTGTGGGTCCAATTGGCCGCTTTCGCAGCGACGTACGCACCGGCCCTCCTCGGACGCGTACCCCCGGCCTGCAGTTCTTGGTATTGTACCAGCTGCCTACGTGGTTGGTTCGGCGGAACACATCCTGGAGCAAAAGAATTCGAACCGAACTAGCCAAAGCGGTCATTCGATTCGTCCGATCGGATGACTGCTACTGGCGCACGTGGTCGGTTGGTGCGTTCAGACATCAGATTGCCTGATGAGGCTCGGGAAGGTCCGGCCGGGGTGGAAAACCGCCGTTCAGCGCCCTATGCGAGCACGAAATTCGGCAGTCGAATTGGTGCGTGGAAACGGTGCGGAAGGCAACTGTACACCGAGAAAGGCACAAAGCGGCTCCCACCCTTCGGAGGCCTGATAAGTAAGAAGGCGTTCAGGTGGCAGCGTTGACTTCACGGAAGCGTTATGTGCTTCATAGACAGCGATTGCGTGATCACGGTTATCAAATCGACCGCCAAAGACAGTGTTTCCAACCACCGCCACACCAAAGGACTGTGGATCATTGGTAGCAGCATCCATCGTGAGTCCTATTGTTTGCGCCATGCTGTCATACCAGGCTTCCGGGTCACGAACTGTCAGGATAACCTTTGCATCAGAGTAGTGGTCACTCACTTCGCGCCAAAAATGCGCCGTTGGCCAATCGACCGCGGAAAGATAGCCGGCATATGCCGCATCCCAGGTCGGGAGTTGTCCCTGGCCGGCGGCGCGCCACAGCGCCTTCTGCTCGGGATTGGCGTGGACATCTGCCATGTGATGACACGGCCCGAACCCAAGATGCTCCAACGCGAGCTTCAGCGAATATGTGCCAGTGCGACCCATGCCTGCGCCAATGACATATAGAGCCATGAGCACCCCCAAGGAGATTTCAATCGGTCAAAATACCGCTGTTTTCTTTAATTCGCTATTATCTTTGAAGGTTCAGCTCCGAATCGCCTCAAGCCGTAGCGCGCGAAGGTCAGTATTGGAGAAGCGCCGGGAATGGTGGCTCCTGGCGCCGCTGTGGCGAAAGACGCGTGCATCGACACCACTATCCGCTGACGCAGCGCTTGCTCCGGTCGATGACGTGGACGCCTTTCAGGGATGGGAGACAACCGACGGCGAGTTTCCGCCGGGAACGTGATCGCGGTGACCAAAGCCATCTTGAACGGCAAGGCCGTGCAGACCTGCTCCATCAGGCTGCTCGACGTCGACCGCGCGACATTCGAGCAGCGTGGACACAAGCTGGCAAGGCAAGGGGTTAGGCGCCGCGCTGTTGCAAGACGCCGTTCTGCGCACCGCGTTACGCCGCGACGATCCTCGGGATTCGCGGCCTTCTTGTTCATGCCATATCGGACGAAGCGAAAGCCTTCTACGAGCACTACGGCTTTGCGGCTTTCCCGAAAAATCCGATGACCCTTGTGCTCTCGCTAAGGCGCGTTGAAAGAGCGGGCCGAAACGTCTTGTTGTGCACAAGTTGGTAATCGCCTCGTAATCAAGCAGCCGGAAACAGCTTCCAGCGCCGCGGCCTGAATGCCACCCGGCTTTTCTGCGCCGCCGGATGGTCGACGGGCAGCTCGATCTCGACCCGCTGGCGTTCGCCGCCGATTTCGAGTTCCACCCGCCTGGTATCGGCAACGCGGCGGCTGGCGGCGACCGTGCCGGCGATGCAGCCATTGCATTCTTCCACCAGTTCGACATCGTGCGGGCGAAAGAACAGCGTCGCTTCGCCTTGCGGTGCGTGCGGCGCGGAGAGCCCGATCGGGCGGTCGGCGATCCAGACCTGGCCGTCCTCGACCTTGACCGGGATCGAGCTCGATTCGCCGATGAAGCCGTAGACGAAGGGCGAGTTCGGAGTGTCGTAGATTTCGTCGGCGGTGCCGACCTGCTCGATGCGGCCCTGGCTCATCACCACGACGCGGTCGGCAAGCTCCAGCGCCTCTTCCTGATCATGGGTGACGAAGACCGTGGTGTGGCCGGTGGCGTCGTGGATGTCGCGCAGCCAGCGGCGCAGTTCGCGGCGCACCTGCGCATCGAGCGCGCCGAACGGCTCGTCGAGCAAAAGCACGGCCGGTTCGATCGCCATGGCGCGGGCCAGCGCCACGCGCTGGCGCTGGCCGCCCGAAAGCTGTGCCGGATAGCGTTTTTCCAGACCGGAAAGCTGAACGAGGTTGAGGAGTTCCGAGGCGCGGCGGCGGATTTCCTTCGCCGACGGGCGTGACGGCCCGTGCCGGACCTTGAGTCCGAAGCCGATATTGTCGGCGACCGTCATATGGCGAAACAGCGCGTAGTGCTGGAAGACGAAGCCGACATTGCGCTCCTGAATCGACTTTTGGGAGGCATCCTCTTCGCCGAAGAAGATCTTTCCGCGTGTCGGCCGCTCGAGCCCGGCGATCAGCCTGAGCAGCGTCGTCTTGCCGGAACCGGAAGGTCCCAGCAGGGCGATCAGTTCTCCCGACTTGATGTCGAGCGAAACGTCGCGGAGGGCCGGAAACCGCTCAAACTCCTTGCGCACGTTGACAACGCGAACTTCCATCAACCGTCTCTTTTTGTCGATGCATGTCGTTGTCCCAAAACCGCTACGCACTTTTGGGCGACATGCATTCAATGTCCGCGCATCGCGGCGATCTCGGCGCCGTAGCGCATCTCGAGAAGTGTTTTCAAGACCAGCGTGACGAGCGCCAGGCCGGCAAGCAGCGAAGCGACGGCAAAAAGGCGGCGGCGGCATTGTACTCGTTATAAAGGATTTCAACATGCAGCGGCATGGTGTTGGTTAGCCCGCGTATGTGGCCCGACAGGACCGAGACCGCGCCGAACTCGCCCATGGCACGGGCATTGCACAGCAACACGCCGTAGAGCAATCCCCATTTGACGTTGGGCAACGTCACGTACCAGAACGCCTGCCAGCCATTGGCCCCGAGCGACAGGGCTGCCTCCTCGTCGCCATTGCCTTGTTCCTGCATCAGCGGGATCAATTCGCGGGCGACGAAGGGGAAGGTGACGAAGATCGTGGCCAGCACGATGCCCGGCACGGCAAACAGGATGACGATGCCATGCGCCTTGAGCCAGGCGCCGAGCAGGCCTTGCGCGCCGAACAGAAGTACATAGACCAGGCCGGAAATGACCGGGGAGACCGAAAACGGCAGGTCGATCAGTGTGGTCAGGAACGCCTTGCCCTTGAACTCGAACTTGGCGATGGCCCATGCGGCGGAGATGCCGAAAATCACATTGAGCGGCACCGAGATCGCCGCGACCAGAAGCGTCAGGCGGATCGCCGAGCGGCTGTCGGCTTCGCCCAGCGCCTGCGTGTAGGCCTCGATACCTTTGGCGAAAGCTTCGTTGAAGACGATGATCAGCGGCAGGAGCAGGAAAATGGCGAGGAACGCAAACGTCACCACCATCAGCACGGCTTGCGCCGGCCGGCTCTCGGTCACCGCCGCCGACCGGCTTTCGTGGTGCGGCGCGTAGGATTTGATCTCCGGGTCAGCCATAGCGTTTACGGCTCCAGGTCTGCACCAGGTTGATGACCAGCAGCATGACGAAGGACAGCGCCAGCATGATCGCCGCTATCGCGGTCGCCGCGGCGTAATTATATTCCTCCAGCCGGATGACGATCAGAAGCGGCGCGATCTCGGATTTGAACGGCAGGTTGCCGGCGATGAAGATGACGGAACCGTACTCGCCGACGCCGCGCGCGAAGGCCAGCGCGAAGCCGGTGACAATGGCTGGCGCGAGGCCCGGAAGCAGAACCCGGGCGATGATCTGGAAGCGGTTGGCGCCAAGGGTGGCGGCCACTTCCTCGACCTCCTTGTCGATCTCCTCCATGATTGGCTGGACGGTGCGCACGACGAAAGGCAGGCCGATGAAGATCAGCGCGATGACGATGCCGAGCGGCGTGTAGGCGACCTTGATGCCGAGCGGCGCCAATAGGCTGCCGACCCAGCCATTCGGCGCGTAGAGCGCGGTCAGCGCGATGTCGGCGACCGCCGTCGGCAGCGCGAAGGGCAGGTCGACCATGGCATCGACGATGCGGCGGCCGGGAAAGCTGTAGCGCACCAGCACCCAGGCGACGATCGTGCCGAAGACGACGTTGACGGCGGCGGCAATGAAGGCAGTACCGAAGCTGATTTCAAGCGCGTTGATGGTACGGCGATCGGTGACGATCGCCCAGAAATCGGTCCAGCCGAGCGCCGCCGATCGCCAGACCAACCCTGAGAGGAGGATGAGGATGATGGCGTGAGGTAGGCAAGCGAGAAGCCGAGCGTCAATCCGAAACCCGGAATGACGCTCGGCTGTCTGAACCGCCACCCCGCCTTGGCGGGTGTCGTCCTGATCTAGATTTTATCTTACTGCGCTGGCTTGTAGATCTGGTCGAATATACCACCGTCGCCGAAATGGTAAGGCTGCGCCTTCGTCCATCCGCCGAAAATTGGATCGTCGATGCTGATCCGCTTGATTTCCGGCAGTTTGGCGAGATCCTCCGCAGGCACCAGGTCGGGCTTCGCCGGACGGTAGTGGTTCTTGGCGATGATCGTCTGGCCTTCCTTGGAAT
>NZ_JAMYVK010000027.1:0-94333 GCF_040323975.1 Mesorhizobium sp. M0019
GGTGCCGAAGCGGATCGTACTCGACATTGACGACACCTTCGACGCTGTGCACGGAGGCCAACAGCTTCGCCTGTTCAATGCCCACAATGACGAGTACGGCTTCCAGCCGATCGTCGTGTTCGATGGTGCGGGACGGTTCGTCAGCGCGATCCTGCGACGGGCCAAGCAGCCGAGTGGGGCTGAGATCCGCCCCCACCTGCGCCGTCTGGTGCGGGCGATCCGGATCAACTGGCCGAACATTCGAATCCTGCTCCGCGGCGATAGCCATTATTGCAACCCGCAGGTCATCGACTGGTGCCGCGCCAACGACGTCGACTTCATCTTTGGCCTCGCGCCCACCACGACCCTGCGCAAGCATGTCGCGGATCTGGAGGCCAGCACGACGGCGCGCTTCGAAGCGTAAGACAGGCAAGGTCCGCAGGTTCAAGGAGTTCGTTGACGGCGCCGCTAGTTGGAGCCGCGTCGGGCGCATCATCGCGCGGGTCGAGGTCGGCGCCCAAGGTGGCGATATCCGCTTCGTCGTCACCAACCTTGCCGGTGGAAGGCCAAGGCGCTCTACGAGGATGTCTACTGCCGGCGCGGCGCGGCCGAGAACCACATCAAGTCGTGGAAGACGCATCTTGCCGCCGACCGCACATCCTGCACCAGAGCGACGGCCAACCAGTTCCGGCTATTCCTGCATGCCGGTGCTTACTGGTTGATGTGGGGCTTGGGGGCCGCGATGCCGAGGCGCTCGAGCTTTGCCGTCGCCCAATTCGACACGCTGCGATTGCGCCTCATCAAAATCGCTGCGCGGGTGGTCGAGATGAAATCGCAAATCCGCCTGCACCTGCCGACATCGTGCCCCGACCAGCGCATCCTGCGCATCGTCCTCGATCGCATCCCCCAACTCGCGACATAACGATGGGGGCAGACGCCCCGAAACGAACCCGTCGACCGCAACCTGCAAACCCCCGCCTGCCATCACGACGGAGCAATCCCGGCGCCTGACGAGGCGCGTGGAAAAGCACCGCAACGGCGACCACAACGTCGCTTCAGGCCGTCAAAAGCTTATCGTGTGCATCAAGGCGGCTAGAAGCGCGCCGGCAGCCTGGCGGGGGGCTTGGGGTTAGACTGCCGGCGCACGCCACTCATGAAGAGCGGCCCCTTTTTGCGGTTCCGACACGCATAGTCAACCCGGCAGCGTCTGGATGCCCGCTGTGCTCTTTTCAGAGCGGCTCGCGATGCCGGCCATGTCGGCCGATCCTGCCTAGGATGGGGGGCCACTCTCGTCGGCCGAGTTGATGCTCCAGCCAGTATCACCTTGCCGACCAGCATGGGTTCGCCGTTAGCAATCCATCCTCGCGAGCCAATGCTATCGTGCACGTGTCGCAGCACTCCGGGCGGCTATATCGCCTAAGACAGCATGACGAAGCGTTCCAACTTCCTGTTCGGCGAGCCCGCGTGCAGTTCCTGACTCGGACAGTGGACGAGAATTCTCTTGGCGGTACTGCGCCAGAAGGCATTCGCGTACAACGGAATCAAGCGACGACTATCAGCCGCAAACGTCACATCACAAGAGCGGTCTTCCACCGATTGTGTTGAAGAAGTCGGTGATTAAGCCAGGCGTTCTTTTCGCCGCGACGAGTTGCGATTGGGTCGAGGCGGCCTCCTTGCCCTAAGTGGCTGGGATTGGTGTCCGGATAGTGCAGATCTTGGCCAATTTCCTGAGGTTCTGGGCGATGGCTGCGAGGTGGAACTCATCGCGGGCACCACAGGGGCCGCGCAATCGCAGTCTGTCGAGCTTCAGGATGCGCTTGAGGTGCGCGAACAGCATCTCCACCTTCTTCCGTTGATAGCGTGAGGTTTGGTAGGCCTCGGTCTTGGCGATGTCGCGGGCCATGTCGCGCGCGCCCTCATAGATCGAGCGCAGCACTTTGCGCGCCGGCTCCTTCGGGCAACAGCGGGGCTTCAGGGCACAGGCGTCGCAATCCAGCTTGCTGGCGCGATAGCGCATCATGCCATTCTCGTCGACGAGAGGGTGTGGCACCCGATAGGTCTTCTGGCGCTGCCTGAGCGTCTTCCCGCCAGGACAGATGTATGTATCGGCCTTATGGTCGTAGGTGAAGTCGTCGCGCGAGAAGGTGCCATCCTTGCGCCTAGACTTGTCGAACACCGGGATATGCGGCTCGATCCCACGCTCATGCACCAACCAGTTCAGCATTTCGGCCGAGCCGTAGCCGGTGTCGGCAATCAGCCGCTCCGGCCACAGGCCGAGCTCGTCGTGCGCCCGCTCGATCATGGTCTTGGCGGCCGTCACCTCGGCTTGGCGCACCGCGGTCGAGGGCTCCACATCGACGATGACGGCGTGCTCCACGTCGATCAGATAGTTGGTGCAATAGGCGTAGACGGCCGGGCCGCCCCAAGAGGCGGTCCAGCGTGCTGCAGGATCGACAGGCGATACGAACTTTGGCTCTACCGGCGTGGCGGCCCCGAAGGCGGCGTCATCCAGAGTGGCGAGATACTCAGCCACGGCCCGCTTGGCTTTGGGATTGAGGTCCTCGGCCGTTTCGATCCCGCGCTGACGATGGGCGTCGGCGACGATCATGCTGGCATCGACCGCAAAGCCTTCGCCGCCGACGAGCCCTTCAGCTATGCAGCGCCGGACGACGGTCTCGAACAGTTCGCGCAGCAGGTCGGCATTGCGGAAGCGGCCGTGGCGGGTCTTGGAGAAGGTTGAGTGGTCAGGCACATCACCCTCGAGACCAAGCCGGCAGAACCACCGATAGGCCAGGTTCAGATGAGCGGATGCCGAAGCAATAGCCGACGATCAGCATGCGGATCAGCAGCTCAGGGTCGATCGAGGGACGGCCGATCGAGCTGTAGAAGGGCGCCAGATGCTGGCGGATGGCGGACAGGTCGACGAAGTGGTCGATCGCTCTGAGCAGGTGATCCGCCGGCACATGCCGCTCCAGGCTGAAGCCGTAGAACAGCTCCTCCTGCATCACACTTTGCTCGCCCATCATCGACTCAATCTCCTCTTACGACGAAGATTGAATCAGTGCTTCAGGACTGCTGCAACCCGGACTTTTTCAACACAATCCACCCATTGCAGATTATCCGACTGATCAGGCGGCGTCCGATATGTCCGACTCTGCCTCAAGAATTCCCACAGGTATGGACAGCGATCTCGCTATCCGATTCCGATAGCCCTTATTGTACTTTAGACCCCGCTCGATGTTTTGGATTTCCTGAGCGGCAAGCCCGCACGCGACCGCGAGGTCCTCGATTGAATACCCAAGGTGCTCACGATAAGCGCGGATGATGTGGGTCCCCTGCGACATAGCCGTCAAGACTGGCTCGGGAATGCGCGAATCCTTCATAAACATCTCCAAGAAGATGGGAGCGCCTGACAAATCGGGAGATTTCCTCCCCGACCCTGGCGCACACCCAGCAAATCAAAAAAATGGACGTCCATTCGGCCGGACCGGCCTCATCCATGGAATGGGCCACTTGAAATTGGCAGCCGGGTCGGAATATGGCGGCTCACCTGCTTCTGATCAAGTTCTAAGAACCTGCCCGCCATGAGATGGCCTGATCGGCTGTAGCGCATTCGACCTGCGATCCTACACGACTCATTCTCCCCCATGGCTTTCTTGAACAGCAACTCGAACTCTCACTGACGCCTCCAGTGGCTATTCGCGGCACCGTCCACCCAGCCTCGCGGACGCTGATACCTTCGACCAATTTCCACCGCCGATGCAGCGAAGATGGACAAGCATCGCCACCTATAAAGGTTCACAATCACTCGACCGTGACCGATTTTGCGAGATTGCGCGGCTGGTCTACGTCTGTGCCCATGAAGAGCGCCGTGTGGTAGGCAAGAAGCTGTATCGGCAGCGAGAAGATCATCGGCGCGATAATCTCGTCGACAGCCGGCAACACGAGCGTGTGCATGGTGTTGAGTTTCGATGCGGCTGCCCCTTTTTCATCGGTGATGAGGATAATCCGCCCTCCACGGGCAGCCACTTCCTGCATGTTGGAGACGGTCTTGTCGAAAAAGCGATCATGGGGCGCGATGACGATCACTGGCATGTTGTCGTCGATCAATGCGATCGGACCGTGCTTCAATTCACCCGCCGCATAGCCCTCGGCATGGATGTAGGAAATCTCCTTGAGCTTCAGCGCACCTTCCATCGCTAGCGGGAAACTGGTGCCACGGCCGAGATACAGGACGTCACGACACTTTGACAGTTCGCGCGACAGGAACTCGATCTCCGGCTGGATGCTGTTGAGTACCTGGCCCATGACGCGCGGCACTTCGGCGAGGCTCCTGACGAGCGCCTGCAGCTCGTCTTCGGTTACGGTCCCGCGGGCTCTGGCGGCGCCGATGGCGAGTGCGGCTAGAACCGCAAGCTGGCAGGTAAACGCCTTGGTGGAGGCGACGCCAATCTCCGGTCCGGCAAGGATCGGGAAGACCGCATCGGCCTCCCGAGCGATGGTCGATTCGCAGGCATTGACGATAGCGCCAATTTTCAGCCCACGCTCCTTGCAGTACCTCAACGATGCGAGCGTATCGGCGGTTTCGCCGGACTGCGAAATGAAAAGAGCCGCCGACTGCGGCGACAACGGGATCTCGCGGTAACGGAATTCGGACGCAACGTCGATTTCAACCGTCAGGCGCGCATAGCGCTCGAACCAGTATTTTCCGATCAGTCCGGCGAGATAGGCGGTCCCGCAGGCCGAGATCGCCAAGCTCGGGATCCTGGCGAAATCGATGCCAGAAACCATGTCGGCGCGATTCTCTATGATGTTGCTATAGTGACGGAGAGCATGGGCGATGACTTCGGGCTGCTCGTAGATTTCCTTCTCCATGAAGTGGCGATGGTTGCCCTTGTTGGCCAGATCGGCCGCGGCCGTGGAGGTATGGCGCGGACGCTCGACGGGATGGCCGTCGAAATCGAAGATATGGGCGCCCGAATTGCCGACAACGGCCCAGTCGCCCTCGATGAGATAGGTAATTTCATTGGTGAAGGGAGCGAGCGCGATCGCGTCGGAGCCCAGGAACATCTCGCCGTCGCCGTGACCGATCGCCAGCGGTGGTCCGTTGCGCGCCGCCATGATGGTCGACGGATCATCTTCGAAGAGGACGGCAAGCGCATAGGCGCCCCTGACGCGTTTCAGCATGGCACGCATCGCCTCTTGCCGCCTCATGCCCTCCCGGCGGTGTCTTGCCAAGAGATGCGCGACGACCTCGGTGTCGGTATCGGTCTGGAACTCGGCGCCAGCCGCCGCCAATTCGTCCTTCAGCTCGGTGAAATTCTCGATGATCCCGTTATGGACGACGGCGACACCGTCGGTAAAGTGCGGGTGCGCATTGCGTTCCGTCGAGGCCCCATGGGTTGCCCAACGCGTGTGGCCGATGCCGATGTTGCCGCTCAGCGGCTCTTCCTTCAGTCTCCTCTCGAGATTGACGAGCTTGCCCTCGGCGCGCCGGCGGTGCAAGGCACCTTCGGTGATCGTCGCAACGCCGGCGGAATCATAGCCGCGATATTCCAAACGCTTCAATGCGTCGACCAACCGATCCGACACCGGCTGTTGCCCAACGATGCCAACAATCCCGCACATGTTCGTCTTCCCATTCTTGCCGGCAGCTTCAGCCCACGCGAGACGGATACCCATCCGGCCGCTTTCATTGGGGATCTTGTAGTAGTATTCGGTAATATTGGTACAATTGATTGTAGGGATAACTATCATCCACCCCATGGATGAGCCCCTGATCTAAACTTCTCGTTGCGCCTGACGCCCTCATGACCGAACGCAAGCCCACACCCCGCGGCACGAAGGAACAATCGGCCATGCGCGACCATCCCGGCTACGCACCTGACACGAAGCGCCGCCGCTCGTGATCACGCGGTGATCGGCATGATCACAAGCACTGTAGTTAGGCAGCATCAGCGACACATGATCGGCATCATCATCATCGGCAGCGTCGGCGCCGTCGGCATGATTCACGTGTTCGTCACGTTGATCATAATCATCGTCGCCGCCGATCAAGTTTAATGCCTGCCGCTGTTGACGCGGCTTTCGCCGGTAGAGTTTAGCCCGCGATGGCCTGTCAATACGCTGTTGGTCGGCATGGCCGAAACCGAGAGTCAGGCGGCACTGGCCACAGAGCACGTTCAGCGACCGTTTCAGTCAGCGCCGGCTTTGTCGGGGTTCGTAACGTCATCAGGATTCTCGGGGCATGAATGCACTATCACGAAAACGTTGGTTCTCAGTGCTTCGTCCGTATTACTCAAACCCGATTCCCGCTGCGGAAGAACTAGGCGCGTGTCACGTCTTGTACAAGGCACAATAGCAGTGAGAAATGGAGATTGATGCCTGCGCGTTTTCGAATAAGACAATCACCAAGCTGTCACCCGAATTACATCAGGAACTGTCTATAGCCGCCGCCCATCAGGTAGCGGCCACGTTGGATGGCGCGACGCACCTGATCGCGAAGATGGCTACCTGGATGAGACCAATCTTCTTCGACACGGCGTCTCCCGAACAGGGCAATGGCGATCTCCTGATGAGATGCTCCCGCAAGCGAGCCATCCAAAGCCTGGAGCACGATACGCAGACGCGCTCCGCGGGGTTCCGGCGGAAAGCAAGCAGCTGCCAGGCGGCCGCAACCATTGATGTCGTTCAGGAACTGAAGGGCAGCGACATGGAACTTCAGGTGCTGCGGCTGCACGATCGCGTCGACATATAGCCGCAACGGGCGGAGAACGGATGCACCGGAAAGGGCGATCTGCAGACTCCGGCAGTCCTCCCTCAGCAGCACGTGCTGCACGCCGGCAGGTGTCAGCAGGATGTCCTTGCAGCATGAGAGCGAAGGGAGATCAAGCGGTTCAAAATCGTGGTCGAGCCCAACCGGCTCCGCGGCCGCTCGTAGAATACGGGCGCAGTCGCGCGGATCCCAAAAGACCCTTGCCGACGTAGCGTCCGACTGTGGCGCGTCCGCGAAAAAGGAGGCTCCATTGTCTTAGGAAAGATGATCCTGTCGTCAACTCGATTATCTTCATGTCGGCCTGAGCTCCGACAATGCAGGCGGACGGTGCCATTTTGGCGTGGTCGCGCTGGAATTGTGGATTGCGCCGAAGAAACTCCCAGGCCCAGGCAGTGCGTGGCAATCGTCTGGCGTAGTGGTAAGCTTCGTGACGACGCCAGTCCGGCCAGCATACAAGACCGACCGTCGCTTCCTTGGGCAGACCAGCATCCTTCACGGCTCAGGTGTCCACAATGGCGCTATGCCGACGGGCCTAGAACCGGTTGCCACAGTACCGGTCCGCTCAGACGTCCCCTGCTGCGGATGCGCAAAAGGCTCGCGCGGGAAATCTCGAGAAACCCGGCCACAGCCTCCGTTTTGCCGACGGACTTGGGTTGTCCGATGCGCGACAATGGCCACGTCGCGAGCCGAAGGATCCGTTCCATGCGCGTATCCGTCACCGTTACTATCCGGGTCAGATCCTTGGCCAAGCCGAACTCGATCATGCCCGCGAAGAGCTCGTAGGTTGCCTGGGCCAGTCCGCCCGCTGCCTTGGGCGCCGACGGAGGGAGATCGAGCGCGAAACGACTGCTCTCCCATATGTCGGCAGTCGAGGGCACGACGTCAGCACCCAGCAGCACCGGGAACGTGTCGCGCAACATTGTGGGTCCGGTGCTGGGCAAAAGACGCACGCAACCGCGAATTCGCCAGTCGGATCCCTTGAGGAGCAGATAGACAGGCTTCAGACCATCAAACGGGTCTGTTTCCATCTGGTCTTCGGTATCAACTTCCCAATCGAGCCTTTCCTTGAACACCCGAAACCTGAGCCCGTGCATCTCTTTGAGCTCGCTTGCGAACTCGTTGTAAAGATCTGGTGTTATCAGCTGCATCATGGTCGCCTCCGTGCGGGATGTGTTCCCGCCATCGAAGGGCAAAGCCGGCAGCGATGCAGCCTGTAGAGGTTTACAGCTATCGTGGCCGACGAATCAGGATCTCGCCTGGCCGGAGGCAGCCAGTCGTGCAACGGCCTGGTTGATCGTTCGAACGCCAAGCTTTGCCTTGGCGTTTTCCAGATGAAAGGTCACGGTGCGCTTTGAGACGCCGAGAAGCTGGCTGATAACCCAAGCCGACTTGCCGCGCGCCGCCCATTTCAGGCACTCGAACTCCCGCGGGGTGAGCGTTACACCATCCACCACGCGATCGTCGGCGAGCCTGCGCCGGACATGGATATGAAAGTTGATGGCCACCAGCTGCAATGCTTTTTCGTAACGTGTCAGTGACCGCAACAGAGGCGGGCGGGACTCGTCGGAAGCAAAGGTCAGGGCAGCAAACCGGCCGCAATGATCATGCATGGATATCGTCAGGCCGCCGCGGATGCCAAACTCAGCCGCACTCTCCAGAATTTGTTGCTGCGAATTCGGCAGACAGTGCCGAGCGCGATCCACACCCCAATCAAAGGTATCCCAGCCTTGCAGCCCGCGCAGGATGACCGGATCAAGACTGTGGTAGCGCTGTTGCAGATAACGTGATGTCCAGGATGAAGGATAGTTTGAGATCAATTGCGGGGCGTCGCCGGGGGCCGACGGGTAAGTGAAATAGGCGAATAGCGGAAAATCGAAGCCGGCTGCAGCGGATGCCATTGCCTCACGGAGATCGGCAGCATCAACACTTGCAGACAGTTGCTCAACGAAGTTCTCAAACACGCGATGCATTTGCGCTTTGCGTAACCTCCGTGATCGCTCGATGCCAGGCAGAGACCTTGTTTTAAACGATCCCCGGACGGATACAGCGCGTGCCGAGAACCCCGTTAATCTGTTGAAACCCGTGATATTCTGACGTTGTCTATGAGACGTGTGCCGCCGAGCCAGGCCGCGACAAGCAAGCGTGCAGGTCGGTCAAGGCTTGTCATCGGTCGCAGATCTGCCTCGTCGCGAAGTTCCAGGTATTCGATGTCGCGATAGCCTGCAGCCAGAATTGCTGCGCGCGCTTCGGCAAGCGTTGGCAGGACGGGCGAGCCGCGGGCAAGCCGCTCAGCCGTCTCGAGCAAGACCGATGGTAGCTTGTGGGCAACAGCACGCTCTGCTGGCGAGAGCCGGACATTGCGCGATGATAGTGCAAGACCGTCGGCTTCGCGGACTGTCGGACAAGGAACAATGGTGATTGGAATATCCAGGTCCCGGGCCATACGCCTGACTAGCTGAAGCTGCTGAAAGTCCTTTTCGCCAAAGAAGCCGAAGTCAGCGCTGGTCTGCAGGAAGAGCTTGGCGACGACGGTCGCCACGCCATCGAAATGTCCCGGCCGGAAGGCACCGCACAGGCCCTCGCTGACACCGGACACCGAAACGGTCGTGGCGAAGGCCGCCGGATACATTTCCTCTGCATCCGGCGCATAAAGCAGGTGCGCGCCAAGCGGTGCCAGCTTGGCGGCATCCTCGTCCTCGGTGCTCGGATACGCGGCGAGATCGGCCTGGCTGTTGAATTGCTTCGGGTTGACGAAGAGCGTCACGATCACCCGGTCGGCCTTCTCGAGTGCCGCGCGCACGAGGCTGAGATGGCCCTCATGCAGGACGCCCATCGTTGGCACCACGGCAATCCCCTCGCCCTCGCGGCGCCATGCGGCGACGATTTGGCGAAGCCGGGCAACGCTCCTGACAATCGGCACGCTCACGCTGCTTCTCCGCTCTTGGCCGCGTCCGCGTCGGCGGGCTTGGGCGCATCGGCAAACACGTGCTCGGCGGCCGGAAACTGGCGCTCCTTCACTTCCCGCGCATAGGCCGCGATCGCAGCCGCAGCGGCCTCCCCCAGTTCAGCATAGCGCTTGACGAATTTGGGCCGGAAGTCGCCGAAGAGGCCCAGCATGTCGTCGACGACGAGAATCTGGCCGTCACAGGCTGCCGAGGCACCGATGCCAATGGTCGGGGTCGCCACCTCCCCGGTGATCCGGCGGGCGAGCGCCTCGGGAACCTTCTCCAGCACGACCGCAAAGGCGCCCGCTTCGCTCACCGCAAGCGCGTCGCGCCTGATGCGCTCGGCATCCCCGCCTCTGCCCTGCACGCGGTAGCCACCGATGGTGTTGATCGCCTGCGGCGTCAAGCCGACATGGGCCATGACCGGCACGCCGCGCGCGGCGAGGAAGCGGATCGTCTCTGCCATCGTTTCGCCGCCTTCGAGCTTGACGGCCCCGCAGCCGGTCTCGGCCATGACGCGCGCGGCATTGCGGAAAGCCTGCTCGGGGCTTTCCTCGAAGGAACCGAACGGCAGGTCGACGACCATCAGCGCCTGCTCGAGGCCACGGCGCACGGCCTGGCCGTGCGTGATCATCATCTCCAGCGTCACACCGAGCGTGGAGGGCAGGCCGTGGAGAACCATGCCGACGCTGTCGCCGACCAGCACCACATCGCAATGGGGATCGACAAGCCGGGCGACTGGCGTCGTGTAGGCGGTAAGGCAGACGAGCGGCGTCCCACCTTTGCGCGAACGAATATCCGGCGGTGTGATCGCCTTGGTGTCACCAAACGCACTCAATGGACCCTCCTTCCCCAACGTTACCAACCGCGGGTGTCGCGTTTGCCACATTTTTGTGCAAGTGCGAAGAGCTAAAAATGGCCGTGCAGCTGTGCGGTGTTGACGTGCGGACAGGCGCGCTTACACTTAAATCGATTCAGGCGTCCCCCGAGCTGGCCAACCACTTTCGCGAACATGGACGATCAGGCAAAAGGACCCAGGAAAGACAGAGCCGCCGTCAAGGCCGACGAAGTCAAAGTGGACCTGATCGCCTTTGTCGTCGCCGTAAACGACAGTGAACCCTGTGTCCTCACCATCGGCCAGGCGGACACCCTGCCCTCCGGGCCATTTGCGCTTGAGCACCGATCGCTGCAATCCGGTTTGAGGGGGTGGGTCGAGCAGCAGACCGGCCATCCGCTGGGGTATATTGAGCAACTCTACACCTTCGCGGATCGGGATCGCATCGGCGCCGAGCGCCAGCAGCGCGTCATCTCCATCAGCTATCTCGCATTGACCCGCAAGGAACAGGCAGCTGGCTCGCCCAAGTGCGGCTGGCAGAGCTGGTATGAATATTTTCCATGGGAGGACCACCGCTCCGGCACGCCTCCGGTCGTGCTGGACGTTCTGCGACCGCGCCTGATTGAATGGGCAGACGGCGTCAGGGACGCGGCCACGCGACGTGAACGCTGGCAGCGGGCGACGATAGCCTTCGGCTTCGACGACCGCCTTTGGAACGAGGAACTCACGCTTCAACGCTATGAGTTAGTCTACGAAGCAGGCCTGGTCCAAGAGGCCGGAAGCGGACGGGACGCGACGCTGCCTCCGCTGGTGCCCAGCAAGTCTATGGTCGCCGATCATCGCCGCATCGTGGCGACCGGCATTGCGCGGCTGCGCTCCAAGATCAAATACCGGCCGGTCGTCTTTGAGCTGATGCCGCCGGTCTTCACGCTTTTGCAGCTGCAGCGAACCGTGGAGGCGCTTGCCGGCAGGCTCGTGCGTAAGCCGAACTTTCGCCGGCTGATCGAGCAGCAGGAGCTGGTCGAAGAGACCGGAGAGGCAACCGCGGAGACCGGCGGCCGGCCAGCGAAGCTTTACCGGTTCCGCCACGCCGTTCTCGACGAGAGGGTCATCGCCGGGACAAAATTGCCGCTGGCGCGGGGTTGACATCGCTTATACTCACAGCAAGTATATGCTGGTTATTTTCAACTAGAGTATAAGCTGGAGGGGTCGATGAGCGCCATGCTGCCTGCGACCGCGTTTCTCTACGAGCGCGTCCGACGAGTGATCCCGCCGATCGAATGGCCGGCTTTCGTCGAGGATATCGAGGCGATCCTTGCACTGAAGCGCGAGCGCAACGCCATCATCCTGGCGCACAACTATCAGACCCCCGAGATCTTCCATTGCGTGGCCGACATCGTCGGCGACAGCTTGGCACTGGCCCGCACGGCTGCGACGATCGAGGCGCAAGTCATCGTGCTGGCCGGCGTACATTTCATGGCCGAAACGGCCAAGCTGCTCAATCCGCAAAAGACGGTGCTCATTCCCGACCTGCGGGCAGGCTGTTCGTTGGCGGAATCGATCACGGCAGAAGACGTGCGCTTGATGCGCCAGCGTTATCCCGGCGTGCCGATCATCACTTATGTCAACACGTCGGCCGAAGTGAAAGCCGAGTCGGATATCTGCTGTACATCCGGCAACGCCAAGGCGGTCGTCCAATCCCTTGGCGTTCCCCAGGTGATCATGTTGCCGGACGAATATCTGGCCCAGAATATCGCCGCCCAGACCGATGTGCAGATCATCGCCTGGAAAGGGCATTGCGAGGTGCACGAGCGCTTTACACCGGCCGACATCCGCGAGTTGCGCGAAAGCCATCCCGGCGTGATCGTGCTCGCGCATCCCGAATGCCCGCCCGACGTCGTGGCTGAAGCAGATTTTTCCGGCTCGACCGCTGCCATGTCCGACTATGTCGAAAGGCAAAGGCCGGCACGTGTCGTGCTGATGACGGAATGTTCGATGAGCGACAACGTCGCGTTAGCGCACCCAGAGGTCGAGTTCATCCGGCCCTGCAATTTGTGCCCGCACATGAAGCGGATCACGCTTGCCAACATCCGCATGGCGCTCGAGCAGAACCACCATATCGTAACCATCGAACCCGGGATCGCCGGGCGCGCGCGGCTTGCGGTCGAACGGATGCTGGCAATTTGAGCGCCGATTTCCGCAGCTTCTTCGGGCGGCCCATCATCATCGGCGGCGGCATCGCCGGACTGATGACCGCGCTTCAACTGGCGCCGGAGCCGGTGCTGCTTCTGTCCAGGACGCTGCTGGGAGCTGACAATTCGAGCACCTGGGCACAGGGTGGTCTGGCTGCAAGTTTCGGCGAAGACGACGATCCGGAACTGCACCTGGCCGATACGCTTGCCGCCGGGGATGGTCTCTGCGACACAGACGTGGCGAGCCGCATCCTCCAAGCCGCGCCCAAGGCGATAGAGGGGCTTGCGGGCTTTGGGGTTCCCTTCGACCGTACGTCGAAAGGATCACTGTGCCTCGGATTGGAGGCCGCACACAGCCGACGTCGCATCGTTCATGCGCATGGTGACGGCACCGGGCGTGAGATCATGCGTGCCCTGATCGCGGCCGTGCGTTCCACTCCGTCGATTGTTGTCGTGGAGGGCGTGGAAGCGCGCCGACTGGCGGTGCGAGAGAATGCGATCCGAGGCGTCTGGGCGAGCTGTTCGATCGGACCTGTCTTCTTCGGCTCACGGCGGGTCGTCCTCGCCACCGGTGGGATCGGGGGACTGTTTCTCGACACCACGAATCCTTCGGGCAGTTGCGGACAGGGCCTGGCGCTTGCGGCCCGCGCTGGAGCTGTCCTTGCCGACCTCGAGTTCATCCAGTTCCACCCGACCGCGCTTGACGGCCCGGAACGCCCTATGGTGCTGGTCAGCGAGGCCGTCCGCGGCGAAGGTGCTGCCCTGATCGACGAAACCGGCCAGGCTTTTCTCCAGAGCGTGCCAGGGGCGGAACTTGCGCCTCGTGATGTCTTGGCGCGCGCCGTCTGGAACCATCTTGCCAACGGCCACCGTGTTTTTCTCGACGCGCGGCAACGGCCTGGCCCGGAATTCGCTCGACACTTCCCGACAATCGCATCAGCCTGTCGTGGAGCGGGCATCAATCCCGCGCGCGATCTCATCCCCATTCGTCCGGCCCAACACTACCACATGGGTGGCGTTGCCGTGGACGGCTCCGGTAGGACGTCCGTCAAGGGGCTGTGGGCCTGCGGCGAAGTCGCTTCGACAGGACTGCATGGCGCCAACAGGCTCGCCAGCAATTCCTTGACCGAGGCCGTCGTATGCGCGCGCTGGGTCGCTGAAAGTGTCGCTGGAACGCCTGCTCGCAGAACAAAGCCTGCGTTTGCGGACGTTTACCCATCGCCCGCTCCGACACCCGTGCGTGTTTTCCTGTCGCGCGCACTCGGCATCGTCCGGGATGGTGAAGGTTTGAAAGCAGCCGCACGTGCCTTATTGCCGCTCGCCGAAAGCAAGGACGCGGCCTCGGATCCGGCGGCTGTCGGGCTAATGATCGCGGTTGCCGCCCTGTTGCGCGAAGAAAGCCGCGGCGCTCATTACCGGACAGACTTTCCTCATCATGCGACTGTCGCCCGACGGTCCGAAATCACCCTCGAAGCCGCCTTGGCCGCTGCGCGGGAACTCGGACACTCGCCAAGCCTCGAAGGGGCAAAGTGATGACGTTCTCACCGCTTCCCACGATCATGCTTGAGCCGCTTGTAAGGGCAGCTCTTCTTGAAGACCTTGGCAGAGCCGGCGACTTGACCACGGAGGCCATCGTCCCGAAGGAACACCAAGCGGGAACCGTGCTGGCGGCGCGCCAGTCCGGAGTTGTCGCCGGCCTCGATCTGGCGATGCTCGCTTTCCGCTTGATTGATCCTGATGTCGAAATCTCGGTGGAGCGGGCAGACGGCTCCAATGTCATGGATGGAGAGGTCATTGCATCAGTGGTTGGCCCTGCCCGGGGCATTCTCACAGCCGAACGGACGGCACTCAATTTTTTGTGCCATCTGAGCGGCATCGCTACAGCAACGGCATCGATCGTCGCTGCGGTTCGTGGATATGGCGCGAAGATCGTCTGCACGCGCAAGACGACGCCCGGATTGAGGGCAGTCGAAAAGTATGCGGTGCGCGCGGGTGGCGGATCCAATCACCGTTTCGGCCTCGACGACGCAATTCTGATCAAGGACAACCACATCGCCATCGCAGGCGGCGTTCGCCCGGCGCTCGAGCGAGCACGAAGACGGGCCGGTCATCTCGTCAAGATCGAAGTCGAGGTCGATACGCTGGCCCAGTTGGAGGAGGTACTTGGCTTCGCTCCCGATGCGGTTCTGCTCGACAACATGTCCCTCGCCGATCTTCGCCGGGCCGTCGCAATCGTTGGCGGCCGTGCTATCACCGAGGCTTCTGGCGGGATCGCATCCGATACAGCGCGAGCGATTGCCGCGACCGGCGTCGATCTGATTTCGGTCGGCCGACTGACCCACAGCGCGCCGATCCTGGATATCGGCCTCGACTATTGGGGCTCATGATTGTCTGAGGAACGAACAGGATCGAATCAACTGTCCTTTCCGATCGTCGTCAATCAGACAGCAAAGCAAGGCAGAACCGGAGGAACAGCATGGACATGCAAACAGCCAGTCCAACGCAGACATCGCCACAGGCTCAATCCCCTGACCCTGGAGCGTGGACCCTGGAGAAGGCTCAGGCACTTCACGATGCCCCCTTCAACAATCTCCTCTTCCTCGCGCAAACCGTGCACCGCCAGAATTTCGATCCCAACAAGGTCCAGCTCAGCCGGCTGCTCAGCATCAAGACGGGCGGATGCCCGGAGGATTGCGGCTATTGTAGCCAGTCGGCGCATCACGAGACCGGCCTGAAGGCGTCGAAGCTGATGGAGGTCCGGCGCGTCGTCGCCGAGGCGACCAAGGCGCGTGACGCCGGCGCAACCCGCTATTGCATGGGCGCGGCCTGGCGAAACCCCAAGGCGCGCGACATGGATGCGGTGGTGGCGATGGTCGAAGGCGTCAAGGCGCTGGGCATGGAGACCTGCATGACGCTCGGCATGCTCGATCTTGAGCAAGCCGCTCGACTGAAGCAGGCTGGTCTCGACTTTTACAACCACAACATCGATACGTCGGAACGCTACTATAGCGAGATCATCAGCACGCGGAGCTTTGCCGAGCGGCTCGAGACGCTCGAGCACGTTCGCCAATCCGGCATCAAGGTCTGCTGCGGCGGCATTGTCGGCATGGGCGAGGAGCCGGTGGACCGGATCGGCATGCTGGTGACGCTGGCCAACCTGCCGGAACATCCGCAAAGCGTTCCGATCAACATGCTGATCCCGATCCCCGGCACCCCGCTTGCCGACGCCAAGCCCATCGAGCCGATCGAATTCGTGCGCGTGATCGCGCTGGCGCGCATCATGATGCCGAAATCGCATATCCGTCTTTCCGCCGGCCGTACGGCCATGACCGACGAGATGCAGGCGCTGTGCTTTTTTGCCGGCGCCAACTCGATCTTCGTCGGCGACACGCTGCTGACGGCGGACAATCCCGGTGAGGACAAGGATACCCTGCTGTTCCGGCGCCTTGGCATCGAGCCGATGGAACTCGAGGCGCAATGAACGGGGCACCGCTTGCCCGCTATGAGGCGACCTTGCAGGGACTGGCGCGCAAGGACCGGCTGCGGACGCTGGAGCCGCGCGCCGGGCGCGACTTCTCGTCGAACGACTATCTCGGGCTTGCCGCCTCCAAAAGACTTGGCGAAGCGGTTGCGGCGGCGATTGCGCGGGGCACGTCGGTTGGCGCCACTGGGTCGCGGCTGTTGCGCGGCAATGCACCGGAACACGAGCAGCTCGAGGCAGACGCGGCGGCATTCTTTGGAGCCGACCGCGCGCTGTTCTTCGGCAGCGGCTACATCGCCAACTTCGCTCTGCTGACTGCGCTGCCGCAGAAGGGCGACCTTTTGGTCCTCGATGAGCTCGCCCATGCCAGCATGCATGAGGGGGCACAGGCCGGACGTGCCGAGTTCAAGCTGGCCGCGCACAACGACGTCGATGCTGTCGAGGACGCGATCAAGCGTTGGCGCGCCGAAGGCGGCATGGGATGCGTCTGGATTGCGGTGGAAAGCCTATACAGCATGGATGGCGACTGCGCGCCTTTGGAGAGCCTGGCCGCGCTTGCCGATCGGCACAACGCATTCATCGTCATTGACGAGGCGCACGCGACCGGCGTCTGGGGACCGGACGGCCGGGGGCTGGCCGCCGCTTTCGAGGGCCGCGACAACATCGTCGCGCTCCACACCTGCGGCAAGGCGCTCGGCGCATCTGGTGGGCTCGTGACCGGGCCGAGGACACTGTGCCAGTATCTGATCAACCGTTGCCGGCCATTCATCTACGCCACGGCGCCATCGCCGCTGATGGCGGTCGCGGCGCGCGAAGCGCTCGCAATGCTCGCCGACGAGCCTATGCGGCGTTTTCAGCTGCATGAACGCGTCGCCCTCGCAGGCCGCCAATTGGTCGATCGCTGCGGCGTGATACCAAGTGGCTCTCAGATCCAGCCCTTGGTGATCGGCGATGTCAGGCGCACCATGGCAGTGGCGGCGCGCCTGCGGGCCCGCGGCTTCGACATACGCGGCATTCGTCCGCCGACCGTGCCCGAGGGCACGTCGCGGCTGCGCATCTCACTGACGCTCAATATCGGCGAAGCCGACATTTCCGGCATGGTCGGGGCGCTCGTCGAGGTGTTGGCTCAGACATGACCGGAGGCGACATGACCAAGCGCATCGTCATCACCGGAACAGACACCGGAATTGGCAAGACGGTGTTTTCGGCCGGGCTTGCCGGCCTGCTTGACGGTTTCTACTGGAAGCCGGTGCAATCGGGCCTCGACGGCGAGACCGACAGCGAGGCGGTTGCACGGCTTGCCGGGCTTCCGTCGGGGCGCGTGCTGCCGGAAGCCTACCGCTTGAAGAGCCCGCTTTCGCCGCATCGTTCGGCCGAAATCGACGACGTTTCGATCGAGGCTGCCGATCTTTCGTTTCCGGTCCTGCCGACACCGCTCGTCATCGAAGGCGCCGGCGGGCTGATGGTGCCGCTGAACCGCCGGACAAGGTTCATCGACATATTCGAGCAATGGCAGTTGCCGGTCATTCTGTGCGCCCGCACCGCGCTCGGAACAATCAATCACACCCTGCTGTCGATCGAGGCCCTGCGGGCGCGCGCTATCCCGCTGGCTGGCATCGCCTTCATCGGCGATGAGATGACCGATACGCAACGGACGATCGTGGAATTCGGCGACGTGCCGCAACTCGGCAGGCTGCCGCACCTCGATCCGCTGACGGACAAAACGCTGAGACAAGCGATGATTGCCGGCTTCGACCTCGCTTTGATTGCCGGAGGCGGATGATGCGGCAATCCCGTGTGTGGCATCCCTTCACCCAGCACGCGCTCGAGCCGGCGATCCCTGAAATCGTCCTGACTGAAGGCGCGTATCTCCACAAAGCCAATGGCGCGCGCATTCTGGACGCCATTTCCTCCTGGTGGGTCGTCACCCATGGCCACCGCCATCCCCGCATTATAAAGGCAATCGAGACGACCGCCTCGAGCCTCGACCAGATCATCTTCGCAGGCTTCACGCACGAGCCAGCCGAATGCTTGGCCAAGGCGCTTGTCGGACTCGCTCCCGCCGGACTCGACTGGGTGTTCTATTCCGACAGCGGCTCGACCAGCGTCGAAGTCGCGCTGAAGATGGCGCTCGGCTATTTCCGCAACATCGGCGCGCCGCGCTCGCGCATCGTCGTCATGGAGCACAGCTATCATGGCGACACGATCGGCACGATGAGCGTCGGTGCCCGTGGCGTGTTCAACGCCGCCTACGAACCCTTGCTGTTCGAGGTCGACACCATTCCCTTCCCGGCCGCCGGCCGCGAGCAGGAAACGCTGGATAGATTCGAGGCCGTCAGCCGCGACCGGCGCGCCGCCGGGCTGATCGTCGAACCGCTCGTGCTTGGCGCCGGCGGCATGCTGATGTATCCGGCCTGGGTTCTGTCCGAGTTGAAAAACATCACTGAGGCCTCCGGCACACTGCTGATCGCCGATGAGGTGATGACCGGCTGGGGGCGCACCGGAACCATGTTCGCCTGCGAGCAAGCGTCCATCTCTCCAGACATCCTGTGCACCTCGAAGGGCCTGACCGGCGGTGCCGTCCCGCTGGCCGCTACGCTCGCCACCGATGCCATCTTCCAGGCTCACTATTCGGCGGATCGCAAGAAGACGTTTTTCCACTCGAGCTCCTACACCGCCAATCCGATTGCCTGCGCGGCCGCACTCGCCAATGTCGAGATCTGGCGCGACGAGCCGGTGGCCGAGCGTATTGCGGCCTTGAGCGCGAGGCAGGCCGCCGGACTTCAACGCTTTCGCCACAATCGCTACTTCACCGACAGCCGGGTGACCGGCACGATCGCGGCCCTCGATCTGCGCACAGCCTCAGCCGGCTATCTGGCCGAGATCGGACCTAAGCTGCGGGCCTTTTTCCTCGAGCGCGGCCTGCTTGTGCGCCCGCTCGGCAATGTCCTTTATCTCCTGCCGCCCTATTGCGTCACCGGCGACCAGCTCGATCGGCTCCATGACGCGATCGAGGAGGCCGGCGAACGCTTCGGTTCGAGGCCATGAGCAGGTTGTCGCGCCTTCTCGGGTTTGGCCATCATGCGCCTGGCCGAAAGGTGGCGAATGCCGAGATCGAGAGCGATCTCGGCCTCGAACCGGGCTGGATCGAGCGGCGTACTGGAATCCGGTCGCGCTTCTGGGCAACAAACGAAGACACGCTGTCTGGTCTTGCTGCGCAGGCCGGGGCCATGGCGCTGGCCAGCGCCGGCATTGCGCGCCACGACATCGGTCTGCTGCTGCTTGCCACCTCGACGCCCGATCACCTCCTGCCGCCCAGCGCGCCCCTGGTCGCACATCGGCTGGGGCTCGGCCGCGCCGGCGCTGTCGATCTGACCGGCGCCTGCGCCGGGTTCATCTATGCGCTGATGTTTGCGGACGGATTTACCCGCCTGCACGGCAAAGCGAGCCTTGTTATCGCCGCCAATATCCTCAGCCGCCGCATCAATCCCTCTGAGCGCGCCAGCGCCGTGCTGTTTGCCGATGCCGCCGGCGCCCTCGTGATCGGTCCCTGCGAGGATACTGATCGGGGGATTCTCGGTGCCTCCGTGGATTCGGACGGCTCGCGATACGGGCTGATCCAGATTCCCGCAGGAGGAAGCAACAAGCCGTTCCACGGTGACCTCGACCTCGCGCAAACCCGAATGACGATGACCGACGGCCGCGAAGTGTTCGCAAAGGCCGTCGAGATGATGACCGATTGCTCGATAAGCGCGCTAGCCGCTGCCGGAGTGCGACCACAGGATGTCGACCGGTTCGTGCCGCATCAGGCCAATGCTCGCATTTTCGATGCGGTCGGGCGAAACCTCGGCTTTGCCGATCACCTGATCGTCAAGACGATCGCCGAATATGGCAACTCTTCCGCCGCGACGATCCCGCTCTCACTGTCGCTCGCCAATCAAGCGGAGCCGTTTCGGCCGGGCGAGAAAATACTCCTGGCGGCGGCAGGTGCGGGACTCAGCGGCGGGGCGCTCGTCGTCGGGATTTAGCCCAGCGAAGCTGCTCAACATCAGGACTGACTTTGTGAGATGAATAGGACAACGGGACCAATGCGAAAATAGTCGCCGGCAAGCTGCACGGCATCCACGTCACCGAGCAAAGCTCAACTACCACGGTTCGATACTGCTCGACCCTGACCACGCGAAGAACCCGGGATCCTGCCAATGGATTCGTGGAGACATGGAGCAAGACTTCCGGCGCGCGAATCTCGACCTATGTCATCCTCGGCGAGCGCGGCTCTCGATGCTGCATCCTCAACGGCGCGGCCGCCCGGAACCTGCCAGCCCACTCCATCCATCTGGACGAAGCGCACATTCCTGTCTGAAGCCGCGGATCGTTACGTTCGTCATCAACAATGTCGTCGGCTTCTCGCCGATGGCAATGCGCTGACGCGGACGGCGTTGACGATTACATCGGCAGGGGCGCTTCAGCAGAAATTTCGCCGGTTGATGGAGCAGCAGGAACTGGTGGAGGAGACCGGCGAAAGTGCTTTTGATACCGGCGGTCGGCCGGCGAAGCTTTATCGCTTCCGCCACCATGTCCTCGACGAAACGGCGGTCGCCCGGACAAAATTGCCGCTGGCGCGGGCTTGACATCCTTTATACTCAACGTAGAAATATACCCTTATAATCAATTCGATTATAACGAGAAATTCATTCGCAAGTCCAAACCCACGGTCTCGCTCGGGAAGCCCGTATGAGTGGATCGAAGTGATCTTGGAAATGAAACGCCCGAGGACGGGCTTTCAACCTTTGTCGTGAAGGAGGTGCCGCGCGAGTGGGCCAATGCCTTGCGGCAACGGTGAAGGATGTATACCGCCAGTAAACACGTGCGTCAAAGTCGCTGTCGAATGTACAGTTCGTCCAAATGTGCGATACGTTCGATTTGTGCAAGTAACAATGGAAAAGTGTTGCATAAAAGAAACGTCTAATTATATAAAGCTGGCAAGCTAAACTTTAAACTTGCACAAATGAGCATCGCGGATAGCGTCCCACTGTGAAGCGTGCACTGCGATGTGCGTCTGTTTCGATCGTGGGGGGCAAGACGGTCGTCAATTGATGTTCTTCCCTTTTTATTGAGAGGCAAAAGTTGAAGCCGCAAGACGGCTGCTAGGTTGCGCGCATACGAAAACGCAACACATCGCCGTCCCCCCAACTTCATGTCTTCAACGCTCTTTCGGAGGCTTGCTGAGGGAATGCTATTGGGAAAGCCAGATATGTCCGCGTCGAGTGATCTTGGGGATGAAAAGCGCCAGACCGAGCTTTCAAGCTTTGTCATGAGGGAGGTGCAGCGCATTCTTGCCCAATGCGATGAGGCGAAGCAGGGTGACAAGGCTGCTGTTGCGCCTTCTGGTTCTCCTTCCAACGAATTGACCGTCGTGGCCGCCGAATTTCTTGGTAGGCTCGAGGCCGAAGCAGCGCGACGGCTAAACGCCCAGGCGGGTGAGATCGCTTCGCGACCGCGGGCAGCCGATCATCCGCTCGGGCATCCGGTTCTGAAAGATTGCCCGAGAGAAGGCGCGCGCATTGCAGAATGGGCCGGTCCAGTTGCGGGGTCGACGCATCTCGAGAGACGTTTTGGAATACCGCGGTCCACTTTGTATTGGTGGCAGCAACACAATGATGTGGTTGCCTTTCGGAGAGGCTCCCGTAAGCATGTATTTCCCCTGGCTCAGTTCATCGACGGCAGGCCTATGCCCGGAATCAGGCAGGTCCTTTCCTCGATCTCCGATCCCAGACTGGCTTGGCTGTGGCTGATCAGCCCCTCGCCTCTTCTCAAGGGTCGCGTCCCTATCGAATTGCTCAGAGAAGGTATGAACACAGAAGTTGTTTCATCCGCCGCCCAGGCTGTTTCTCTGATTGAATCTATCTGACAATTGGCCGGATGCCGATGGCTGTCCGCGCATTATGTAAGTGCGCACAAGCAGATGTACCAATTGTGCGATTTGTGCAAATGTATAGTTGTTCAATTTGTGCAAGTAATACAATAGATATAGTGGCAATAATGCAACGGATACTTCTATATATGGTTGGCAGACGGAATTTGAACTTGCACTAATTCGCCCAGCGAATAGCGTTCGAGCCGGGAAGGATGCATCGCGATGCGCATCTTTTTCGATCGTGGGGACAGGGAGCGGTTCGTCCATCGACGTCCTCGCCCTTTTCAAATCATTGAATGGAGATCAATTATGAACATCAAGAGCCTTCTTCTCGGCTCAGCTGCGGCTCTGATCGCAGTTTCCGGCGCCCGCGCCGCCGACGCGGTGACCGTCGCCGAGCCGGAACCGGCTGAATACGTCAAGATCTGCGACGTCTACGGCTCGGGCTACTTCTACATCCCCGGCACCGAGACCTGCCTGCGCATCGGCGGCTATGTCCGCTACGACATCGGCGTCGGCGACGTTGGATCCTACGACGGGGCGCGGACCCACGACGTCCAAGACGGCAGCGACCATGGCACCTGGCGCAAGAACGCCCGCTTTGACCTAAGGACTTGGACCGGCCAGGAAACCGAACTCGGTACTTTGAAGACATACACCGAGACCAAATTCAATTTCGGTAACCGCAACGCCTATTCGGGTCCCGACAGTCCCCAGAACTATGCCTTCAACAAGGGCATCACACTGAACTTCGCCTGGATCCAGCTTGGTGGCCTGCGCGTCGGTAAGGACGAATCGGCCTTCGATACGTTTATCGGCTATGCCGGCAACGTCATCAACGATACGCTCGTTCCCTACGGCGATTTCGACACCAACGTCGTGCAGTACTACTTCGACGCCGGCAATGGCTTCTCCGCCGTGGTATCGCTCGAAGAGGGTTCTGGCGTCGTCGGCACGATCGACAGCTACGTTCCGCATCTTGTCGGCGGCGTGAAGTACACGCAGGGCTGGGGCGCCATCACCGGCGTGATCGCCTACGACAGCAACTACGAAGAGGTAGCCGGCAAGGTCCGCTTGGATGTGAACGCCACCAACGAACTGTCGCTGTTCATTATGGCTGGCTATGGGACCGACGACAACCTAACCGATGGGACCTACGCTATTCCTGCCGGCGGTCGCGGCTTCTACAAGCAGTGGGGTGGCAACTGGGCCGTCTGGGGCGGCGGCACCTACAAGTTCAACGAGAAGACCTCTTTCAACCTTCAGGCGGCGTATGACGAGTGGAAGAACCTCGGCATTGCCGCCAATGTCGCCTACGATATCGTTCCTGGTCTGACGATCACGGCCGAAGTCGACTATCTCCACGCTGGCAAGTTCGGGGATGTGGACTTCTCTAACTGGACCAATGCCGACAAGAAGAACAGCGTCGGCGGTCTGCTCCGCTTCCAGCGCTCGTTCTGAGGATTGAAGAGCCCGTTGCCCCGCGTTCGGAGCGCTAACTGCGAGCCTAATTTGCGGCCGAACCATTGTGGTGAGGCTTGTAGAGGTTTTCGGCGAATTGCTTGATCACGGACCTCCAATCCGAGCATTTCGTCGATGAGAAGGGCGCCCTGTTCCCGGGCGCCCTTTTTTAAGGGTTATCATCAGACTCTCTCCCGGGGGAATTGTGGGTAAGAAACAACGCATCGTCCTGCAGGCAGCTGTTGCAGCTGTTTTGGCGTCTGCCTTTGGCTTTTTTCTGCTGATCCTGATCGTGCAGATGGTCAGTTTTTTGGTTGACTAGGCACGCGCAAGCGGGATGGATCGCGCAGAGACACGCGGAAGTTTTTTTCGCCAGCGAAACCCCGACGACCTGATGGGGAGTCGCGCCAGCAGGGTGGGCGCCACGTCCAGTGCCACCGACCATGCGAGATGCCGATTGTTGGCGCGTCTGTCAGTTCGCGCGGCCATATTCATTCTGGTGCCAATCTGTTGCCTTTTCTGCTTTTCCCATGCGTTTTAGGCCGAGCCATTTGTGAAGCGGGCGGTCAATGGATCTGCGCCTCGCGATTGCCTGCCGTTGCCTGGTTGATCTGGGCGGCATAATCCGAGAGCGAACGCTGCAACCGCGGTTCGAATTGCGCGAAGTTGAACCGGACTTCATCCGCCGTCAGGAACTGGTGGGTTGCGCCGGGAAAGCCGGCGACCATCACAAGGTCGCCTTCCTTGACGCCTTCACAGGCTATGGGTAGCCAACTCTTCGGCCGGTAAGGCACATTGTCGCGCGCATATGGCCGGGAGCAATCATCAGGAGCGACATAGGCGCGATAAAAGCCGAAGTCGCCTGTGTGGCGCGGCCACATCCAATTGTCCGTTTCGCCGCCGAAGTTACCGATGCCGAGCGCGGGCGCATAGACAAGGCGCACGTCCTCGATTTCGAGCTTCTGCTGGAGATAGTAGGAGGCGCCGCCATAATAGGCCCCTACGTCGCAGCGGCGATTGGGCTGTCCTTCACATGCGGCGATCAGGGCCTTGCGGTTCGTGGCGAGCCGCTCATAGCGGGCAAACCCATTCAGCTTGTCCGAGACGCCCTTGAGCATTTCGGCGGTCACATCCCGCACGTCCAGCTGGGCGGGATCGATCTGGAGCCCATCCGCGCGCATGGCCGCGCCCACTTCCGCAGTCTGGCCCGGCATCCACATACCTTCGTCGCCCGACGTAGCCGTGACCGTCCAGAGCAAGGCGATGGCAGTTGCTTTGGCCAAACATTTCAAATTCGAGTTCATGCTGACTGTCGCTGTCATCTTGCCTCCTGTTCTCCGCAGATTGGATTGGTGACTATCGGGATGGCCGGAGTCCTGGCGCCCGCGCGGCGGCCAACACCGTAAGACCGAGTGGACCCGTTAACCGCAAGAGTCCTGATGGCGCTCACCTCTCATATTTGTCGCGCGCCAACGTTTGCGGATCACCCGCTGCACTGATCGTGCCAAATGAATAAGTCTTCAATTACAAATGGTGAGCCTCCCCATCCATGTCCTATCTCCGACGTCGTTCACGTAAAGGGCTCGGTGCTTCCACGCTCGTTTGCTCTTCGCCCGTCCCTCTTCCGTCTTGACTAGCAGGAGCCTACGGCCTATCTCACTGCCGCGTTAGCACTCGCTTCTGGTGAGTGCTAAACGCGCTCCGGCAACGGAGAACCGTTCAACATCCGCACCAGGGAAATCCAAAAATGGCAAAGTCGAATTTCCGGCCGCTGCATGACCGCGTGGTCGTTCGCCGCGTCGAGTCCGAAGCGAAGACCGCGGGCGGGATCATCATCCCCGATACGGCGAAGGAAAAGCCGCAGGAAGGCGAGATCATCGCCGTCGGTTCCGGCGCCCGCGACGAGGTCGGCAAGCTCGTCCCGCTGGACGTCAAGGCCGGCGACCGCATCCTGTTCGGCAAGTGGTCGGGCACCGAAGTCAAGCTCAGTGGCGAAGACCTTCTGATCATGAAGGAATCCGACATCATGGGCGTCATCGGCTGACACGCCGCCTTTCATCCGCACCATCCAATCTGAATTTCGGGCGAAATGCCCAGGAGTAAAAAATGGCTGCCAAAGACGTAAAATTCTCCCGCGACGCCCGTGAGCGCATGCTGCGCGGCGTCAACATCCTCGCCGACGCGGTGAAGGTCACGCTCGGCCCCAAGGGCCGCAACGTCGTCATCGACAAGTCGTTCGGCGCACCGCGCATCACCAAGGACGGCGTCACCGTCGCCAAGGAAATCGAGCTTGAGGACAAGTTCGAGAACATGGGCGCGCAGATGGTTCGCGAAGTTGCTTCGAAGACCAACGACATCGCCGGCGACGGCACCACCACCGCGACCGTTCTGGCACAGTCGATCGTCCAGGAAGGCCACAAGGCGGTTGCCGCCGGCATGAACCCGATGGACCTCAAGCGCGGCATCGACCTCGCCGTCGCCGACGTCGTCGCGACGCTGATCAAGAACGCCAAGAAGATCAAGACCTCGGAAGAGGTTGCCCAGGTCGGCACCATCGCCGGCAATGGCGACGTTTCGGTCGGCTCGATGATCGCGGAAGCGATGCAGAAGGTCGGCAATGAGGGCGTCATCACGGTCGAGGAAGCCAAGACCGCCGAGACCGAGCTCGAAGTCGTTGAAGGCATGCAGTTCGACCGCGGCTATCTCTCGCCCTACTTCGTCACCAACGCCGAGAAGATGGTTGCGGATCTGGAAGACGCCTACATTCTTCTCCACGAGAAGAAGCTCTCCAACCTGCAAGCCATGCTGCCGATCCTCGAGGCTGTCGTGCAGACCTCGAAGCCGCTGGTCATCATCTCGGAAGACGTCGAAGGCGAGGCCCTGGCCACGCTGGTCGTCAACAAGCTGCGTGGCGGCCTGAAGATCGCTGCCGTCAAGGCGCCGGGCTTCGGTGATCGCCGCAAGGCCATGCTGGAAGACATCGCCATCCTCACCGGTGGCCAGGTCATTTCCGAAGACCTCGGCATCAAGCTCGAGAATGTCGGCCTCAACATGCTCGGCCGCGCCAAGAAGGTGTCGATCTCCAAGGAGAACACCACCATCGTTGACGGCGCCGGCAAGAAGGAAGAGATCCAGGGCCGCGTCGCCCAGATCAAGCAGCAGATCGAAGAGACCACCTCGGACTACGACAAGGAGAAGCTGCAGGAACGTCTCGCCAAGCTGGCAGGCGGCGTTGCCGTCATCCGCGTCGGCGGTGCGACCGAGATCGAAGTCAAGGAAAAGAAGGACCGCGTCGATGACGCCCTCAACGCGACCCGCGCGGCCGTCGAAGAAGGCATCGTTCCCGGCGGCGGCGTTGCACTTCTGCGCGCTTCGCTGAGCATCAAGGCAACCGGCGCCAACTCCGACCAGGCCGCTGGCATCAACATCGTGCGCCGCGCGCTGCAGGCTCCGGCCCGCCAGATCGCGGCCAACGCCGGTGCGGAAGCATCGATCGTTGCCGGCAAGATCCTTGAGAACAAGGGCGCGACCTTCGGTTACAACGCCCAGACCGGCGAATATGGCGACATGATCGCCATGGGTATCGTCGATCCGGTCAAGGTTGTGCGCACGGCCCTGCAGGACGCGGCCTCGGTCGCCGGCCTGCTGGTCACCACCGAAGCCATGATCGCGGAGGCTCCGAAGAAGGAGTCGGCTGGCGGCGGCATGCCGGCTGGTATGCCCGGCGGTGGCATGGGCGGCATGGGCGGTATGGATTTCTAATCCAGCCCCCTATCAACCTACAGCGGAAAGGGCGGCAGCAATGCCGCCCTTTTTTGTGTGCCGAGCATGATCGACAGCTTTAGACGTGCAAGTCCTCTACCCAGCTGATGGCGGCGAAGCGCAACGGCGTCGTCGTGAGACGGGTCTGGCCGTGTCCTTTCGTTCAGCCGCTGGTCGAAACTCCCGATGATCGTGCTGCCTTCCGCCGTGCCGTGGATCTTTACAGGGCTGCGAGAAGGCCTTGCCAACGGCTGGCAGACCCTGGTTGCGGTAGAACTCATCGCATCGTTCGAAGGGCTCCGATTACCTGATGGCCTATGGTCGTCAGCTCTTTCAATTGGAACTCGTTCTTTCGGCCATGATCGTGGTCGGCCTAACCGAATTGGTGATCCACGGCCTGCTCACGCTTGCCGAAAACTATCTGCAACGCTGGCGTCCGGAGACCCCACGATCAGCCTGATCACGATTGCAGGTCGGGATAGGCTGTCGCACGGCGCTTCCATCGCACCGCCGGCCTTCCGCTTCATCGGCCGACATCTGCGGCCGCTTGCGGTGCTGATGGCGCTGCTCGCGATTTGGGAGTTGCTCGCCCATGCCGGCGCTGCTGGCCCACGTTTTCTACCGCGGCTGGAAGAGGTCGCGGCCCGCGGCATGGCAGAGTTCAGCCGAGATGGCCTCGGCTCCAATCTTCTGGTGAGCCTGGAACGTGACCGATCGGTTTCGTGTGTGGCAGTGTGGCGGAATCGCGCTTGGTCTGGTGATCGGATTTTCTCGCCTCATCGAACGCCTGAGAGGCTCGTGGTCGCGGTTGTATTACCGCTATTACGTGACCTGATCACGTTGACGATGCCAGCACCTTCATTGGCCACTTTTTGGACCATGTACGTCACATCAGGCTCCCCCGCCCGATCGACACGAGCCGGCTCTGTAACCAAGCCGCCGTCATATGGCGGTTCCACGACGGCACTGGCGGCAGTCGTCTTCTCAGCGGCTACAGGTGGACGTTTCAGCAGCCAACGAATACGATGGTGGCAAGGACAGGCAGACCAAGCACCGCGTAGAAGCCGTACTCCGCTGGAGTTCGCCTTGGAAGTGGAGCGACAACGGCCTGATTTGTCTTGCCATGCCGACATTGTCAGCACGCTTTTCGAAGCCTCTGAATTCCTTAGTGTGCATCCCAGCTCGACCTCCGACCATCCCATTTCCGGCTGCCCGCGGCACGGCAGCCCTTGGCCTCTAGCTGCGCTCGAGCGGATCAGCGTGCCGTCCGCCTCCTCTGGCTGATCAAAATGTCTGCACCCATTTGGCAATGGCCGCTTCGCGCAAAAGTATTCCCCCGTGAGCCGGCTTTCCGAATTGGCTTAACTTCCAAATCTGTGGCTTTGCCTGCATTGCGGAGCGCGGAGTTCCGACCACTCGCCCAAGGGTATGCCATGGCGTTTCGTCTCTTTGTTCCGATCCTTGCCGGTGCAACGCTGCGCGAGCGGCTGCTCGCCTGCATCGGGGCTATGATCGGCATCGCATTGACTGGCGTGATCAGTGCGCTGGCGAACGGGTCTGGTCCACATGTCGCACTGCTGGTTGCTCCAATGGGAGCATCGGCCGTGCTGCTCTTTGCCGTGCCTTCAAGCCCGCTGGCGCAACCTTGGTCGATTATCGGTGGCAATACGATTTCGGCGCTGGTCGGGGTGACCGTGGCGCATTTCGTGCATGAACCCGTTCTTGCTACCGGCATTGCGGTGGCGCTGGCCATCGCCGCCATGTCGTTCACGCGCTGCCTGCATCCGCCGGGTGGCGCCGCCGCCTTAACTGCGGTGTTTGGCGGACCGGCCGTCTTCAGCTCGGGCTTGCTGTATCCCTTCGTTCCGGTAGCGCTGAACTCGATCGTGCTGGTCGCACTCGGCTACGGCATCCATAAGCTGTCGCGGCGCAACTATCCGCATGTGGCGGCCCCCGCCCTTAAAAGCGCGCATGGAACCATCGATCCGCCCGCGCGGGAGCGGGTCGGCTTCCAGCCCGAGGATATCGATGCCGCGCTCGGCGCGCTGGAGGAAACCTTCGATATCGACCGCAACGATCTTGAGCGGCTCCTACGGCAGGTCGAGTTGCAGGCGATGGTGCGCTCCCACCGGACCCTGCTGTGCGAGGACATCATGTCGCGCGATGTGATTTCGGTCGATGAACATGCGCCGGCCGACCACGCGCGTCATTTGCTGCTCGATCACAACATCCGGACGCTGCCGGTGACCGACGCCGAGCGCGGGCTGGTCGGTGTAGTTGGCCTACGCGAGCTGACGAAGGCGACCGACACGGTGAGGGCTGTGATGTCGAAGGCTAGCACCGCCTCTCCCGATAGGCCGGCGATGAGCCTGCTGCCGGTGCTCACCGACGGCCGCAGCCATGCCGTGGTCATCGTCGATACCGAGCGACGCATTATTGGGCTGATCACCCAGACCGACCTGCTGGCAGCGGCAGCGCGCGTGCACATGGCCGACACAACGCTGGCAGCGGCATAAAATAGTGATCCGGACTTGCTCAATCCGGGACCCCGATGGGGCGCCAATAGGATAGCGGTATTAAGTGCGGCCTTCCGCCTAAGACAATTCCTTTTTACGAGTAGATCAACCCTGAAACGCGACCGCGTGCTCAGGCATCTGGTTCACGTAGGCCAAGTACGACTGCAACAACGGACACTCTTCAACCCTTGCCGGTGGCCAGAGCCAGTCCGCTATGTCGACTAAAGGCGTGCGGACTACAAGTGCAACCATCTGGTGGACGGCTCCTCTGCAACGATGGTAGCGCGGTTCGCGTGTCCAAGGCTGGGTTGAAGCTCTACGTCCCGGGTTGAGTGATCGTTGGCAAGGGTCGCGGCTCAGACGCCGAGGACGCGGTTCGCAATTCCATTGCAGGTGGTCCTTTCCTTTGGTTCCTGCATTTCGTCTATGGTGGGGCGCCGCCGACTCCCGTCATGCATCACGCCGACGACCGCCGCTTCCTCGCCGCGCCAAGGGTTTGACTAGGCCGACGATAGACCATGCGATAACCAATTCCGAAACGATGTGGCTTCCTTGCGCCAAGTCGGCTCTGTCGAACAGCGATGTCAACATGATCCTGAGTTCCGAGGGTTCGCCGCGCATCAATCCTATAACCTTGATGACGTTCCTGAAAGAGGATGAGGCTGCTCCAACACGTGCACGGTGTTAGGAATTGCCATTGCATGAGTTGATCTCGGACTTCTTCGTCGCGCGTCGCCAATTTCCAGCCCAATACCGCGCCTACGCTTGGTACCCCAACCACGCGGCCTATCGCCCTCATGCCCACTTCGAGGACCCTCCAGGATCGGGCCTGTTCGGATAGGTGTGGGAGGCCGAGGCATCAGAGGGAACGGCCAGACGCTACCATGAGGATGCGCAATCTGCCGAAGAGCCGTACCGCTACCTTCGTCACTGTGCGGAACGCGGGGCGACCGTCGCGTCAGCCATCCGGCTTTGGGTGTCATTTCTCCCCTGGCGGAGTCCACCGCCCCCGACAAAAGCCTGACCTTTGCCAGTCTTCTATGGGCAAGCGTTCGCGCCAAAAGTTCAAAGCCGCGTCCATAACATTCAACAATGAAAGCCAGCCTCATCAGATCGAGCAGAAAGTCGTCGATGGCATGTGTGAGCGCGTCAGACTTTTGTTCAAGCTGAAGCAGCAAGGCGCGCGCCTCTTCGATCGCGGCCCGGCAACCGTCTGCGTTTATCAGGAATGAATCCTGTCTAAGATCTGCAAGCCCTCACCTCGCCCCAAGCCAGACTCAGCGCATCGAACGCCGTTGGAGAGAGTTTCCGACGAAAGAACATCGTCGCGTTTCGCGAAAAGGCATCGCTCGGCAAAGTGCCCGTTGATGAAGCATGCTGCGTCAAACGACAAGCAAGAATCCGGGCTCCACCCAGTGATGTCTTCGAAGGCGGGGTGAGCCGGCTCGGGCATGCGTCTCGGCCGTAACCCTTAATCACGAGGAACTGTGCCGCAAGGCAAACAGTTTCTCTCTATTCTTCTAGCCGCCACGGTTCAGCCTAGATTACATGGGAAACGGCAATAACGGAAAGCAAAGGCTCGCAAAAAATGACTAGGGTGGCTGGGTCAGTTGAAGATTTGGCTGCGCCGACGACATTTGCGCCCCTCATGCAGCCGACCTTTCGTTCGATCTGGCTCGCCACCCAGGTTTCGAGCCTCGGCTGGTTGATGCAGACCGTTGCCATCAGCTGGCTTATGGCGACGATTTCGACCTCCGATCTTATGGTTGCGTTGGTGCAGGCTTCATCGAACCTGCCCGCTTTTGTCTTATCCGTCTTCGCCGGGGCTCTCGCCGACAACTTCAGCCGGCGCCGGGTCATGTTCGCCGGTCGCTGCCTTATGGTGATTGCCTCCGCGATGCTGACCGCGTCCGTGGCGCTGGGCTTTGTTAGTCCGTGGATGATCCTCGGCTTCAGCTTCTTGATCGCATCTGGTGGCGCTCTCAACGATCCCGCCTGGCAAGCGTCTGTCGGCGATATCGTGGACCGACGCGATGTTCCCGCGGCCGTCACCTTGCTTTCTGTTGGCTTCAACACCGTTCGGACTGTGGGCCCGGCGCTCGGCGGCATTGTGGTTGCCTCATTCGGCCTTATGGCGGCATTCGCGGTGACCACGCTCACCTATTTCGTACCCTTGGCCACTATTTGGCGCTGCAAGTGGAAGGTTCGTTCTTCGCCTCTGCCGCGTGAGCCGATGAGGACGGCGATCTATGACGGGCTGCGCTTCACGGCGATGTCATCGGAAATCAAGACGGCGATCGCCCGCGGAACCCTCTTTGGCCTGGCGAGCATCGCCATACTCGCGCTGCTGCCGGTGGTTGTCCGCGACCAGCTGGGAGGAGGCCCGCTCGCCTATGGCGCGCTCATGGCCGGCTTCGGGACCGGTGCCGTCTTTGCCGGCCTCTCCAACAGCCTGTTCAGACGGAGCTTGTCGCAGGAGCGGCTGATGAGGCTCTCTTGCGTCGCCTGCGCGGCGTGTTCTCTCTCCCTGGCACTGACAACTTCGATCGCGGTGGCGGCAATTGCACTCGCCTTGGGCGGCGCAGGCTGGGTCACCGCCTGGTCGGGGGTTGGCGTGAGCGTGCAGCTGGCGAGCCCGCGCTGGGTCGTAGGGCGCACAATCTCGATCTACTATGCATTGATAGACGGCGGCATCGCGGCCGGCAGCTGGGTATGGGGCACGGTTTCCCAGAACCATTCGCTGACCTGGGCCCTCGCGGGCTCCGCTGCAGCCCTGCTGATCGTCGCTGCAGCCGGCGTTCTGTTTCCTCTTCGTGAGCGCCGCGACTCCGAGCCCGATCCCTTGGAGGAATTCGACGCCCCAGCTGTCGCCGTCAATTTGAAGCCGAGAAGCGGCCCGATCGTGGTCAAGGTCGAATATCTGATAGCCGAGACAGATCTCGAGGCCTTCCTCGACCTCATGCGGCAGCGGCGTCATGTGCACAGCCGCGTCGGTGCTCGTAACTGGACGCTCCAGCGCAACCTCCAGAAGCCTATGCATTGGACAGAAACGTTCCGCACGCCGACCTGGACGGACTACCTTCGCCTCAATCATCGTCTCACGGAAGTAGACAAGGAACTGGACGAGCGTGTCTTCCAGTTGCACGCGGCAGAGTCCCCGCCTCAGATGACACTTTCCATCGAGCGGCCGACAAGCTCGGCCCGCAAGCCCGAGCACTCAGTTTTTCGCCATCCCCGTCATTGAAGCCCGACCGGCACATATCTGGGGCATCAGCGATCGTTAAAGATCCGGGTGATGGATGAGAATCTCGGCGGCATCCGTGTCGTGCGTGCCTTCGCCGCGCAGCCGCACGAGCTGGAAAAGTTCGACCGCGCCAAGCAGGACGCGCCTTGATCTCGCCAATGAGCGCGTCGACATCCGTGTCGGCAACACCAGCGCCATGAATTTCTCGTTCCTGACCGCCATGGGGCTGGTGCTCTGGTTCGGTGGCCAGAAAGTGATCGCAGGTCAAATCAGCGTCGGCACGCTGGCCCTGTTGCTCACCTTCATGACCATTCTGCAGATGCCGGTGCGCCAGCTCGGATTGATGGTCAACTCGTTCGCGCGCGCCTCGACCTGCGGCACGCGGCTGTTCGAGTTGCTCGACGCCGAACTTGACATCGAGGACGCGCCGGGCGCCAGGGATCTCGTCGTCACCGACGGCGTGCTGCGCTTCGACAATGTCGGTTTCTGCTACGCGGGCTCGGGCTGCCGCCCGACGCTCTCCGGCATCTCCTTCGAGGCGAGCAATGCATCGCCGTCTAGGCAAGGCGAATGCTCCGGACTTCCCAGCCTTTCTTGCCTTGCCCGCATTCGACAAACACCTTCTGTCCCGCCACCAGCACGCTGAGCCCTGAGCGCGTCAGGGCGCTGGCATGAACGAAGACGTCCTTCTCACCGTTGTCAGGAGCAATGAAGCCGAAGCCCTTTTCGGGTTTGTACCACTTGACCGTGCCCCCGCTCTCCAACTGCGCACCGGTTTCATCGAAGGTCCCTCCAGCGACGCGCGTATGTGACGGAGTTTTCGCGCGGTGATCGCCGATCTCCAGCACCTGCGCGACTTGATGACCTTTTGGACTTTTTTCGACCGTGATCTTGAGAGGCGTTCCCGCGGCAACATCCCGGCTTCCGGCCGCCTCTAACACTCGCACGTGCAGATAGGCCTCCGTGCCGTCCGACAGTTTGACGAAGCCAAAACCTTTGCTGACTGTGAACCACAATACCTCCGCATCGACAGGATCTGCCGTCACGGTTCGGGTGCCGACTTCGCCATGAGTGGTTCGGCCCCTTGGTAACCCGGTCGGCGGGCGCTGAAAATAGCTTGGCTCGGAAGTCCGTTCCGAAAAGGAAACGGGGTCATCGTCATAGCGATGCCGGCGTGGCTCGCGATGGTCTCGATATTTGCCCATGATCATCTCGACTGGCATGGATGGCGCACTGCGCTACCGTCAAGATAATCTCAATCGGGCGACGCGTTTATGTCAAAAAGGCCGTGAAGACCGCAGCTGTGCCCGGCCTATCGGCCGAACCCTTTGAAACTAGATTCATTTCCCCTGAAACAATAGTGCCGGCGAGTCGATTTACTGACTCGCATAGGTTGTGTTGGAGCGAGAGTGCGATGATGCTGGCGCGGGCGCACTGGAAGGGCTTTATCAGGCATTGCGGAAAGCCTGCTCCGGGTTTCTTCAAAAGGAACCGAACGGCGGGTCGACGACCATTTGCGCCGGCTCCAGGCCACGGGGCAGGCCTGACCGTGCATGATCATCATCTCCAGCGTCACGCCCAGCGTCGACGCCAAGCCGTGCAGAACGATGCCGCGCTGGTCGCCGACGAGAACAACGTCGCAATGTCGATCGACGAGCTTTGAATCGGCGCACTCAATGGGCCTCCTTCCCCAAGCACGGATGTCGCGTTGGCACTTTTTGTGCAGCTGCGAAGAGCTAAAATCGCCACGACGGGTGGTGTTGACGCGCCGACAATTATCAGACAAAAACGGAATTCAATCGGTTCAGCCGCCTACGCGGCAGGGCTCTGCTCAACGACGTCGGGGACCATGGACGATCGCGCAAAAGGGATTAGGAAAGGCGGAGCTGGAGGCAAGGCCAACGACGTCAATGCGGACTTGATCGCCGTTGTGGTCGCCATGGACAGCAGCGCCCCCTGCGTTCTGACCATCCCGCAGGCAAACGCCCTGCCCTCCGGCCCGTTCGAGCTTGCTCACCGTTCGCTGCAGTCGGGCCTCAGGGGATGGGTGGAACAACAGACCGGCCAGCCGCTCGGCTATATCGAACAGCTCTACACCTTCGCCGATCGCGACAGGGTTGGCGCTGACGACCGCGTGGTCTCTATCAGCTATCTGGCGCTCACCCACCAAGACGAAGCTGGCGACCCGGCCGGGCGACACTGGGGAAGCTGGTACGACTATTTCCCGTGGGAGGATCACCGCTCCGGCACACCGGCGGTCGTGTTGGACGAATTGCGGCCGCGCCTGATGGAATGGGCGGATGGCACTGACGACGGTACGACACGCCTCGACCGACGACGGCGGGCGGCGATCGCCTTCGGCTTTGACGACCGCCATTGGAACGAGGAACTCGCGCTTCAACGTTATGAGCTGCTCTACGAAGCCGCCCTGGTGGAGGAAGCAATACGCGCCGGACATTCCGCTGCGCCCACCTCGGTGTCGGGCAGATCGATGATCGCCGATCATCGTCGCATCCTGGCGACCGGCATTGCGCGGCTGCGCTCCAAGATCAAATACCGGCCGGTCGTATTCGAACTGATGCCGCCGGTCTTCACGCTTTTGCAGCTGCAGCGCACCGTAGAGGCGCTTGCCGGCAGGCTCGTGCGTAAGCCGAACTTTCGCCGGCTGATCGAGCAGCAGGAGCTGGTCGAGGAGACCGGTGAGGCAACCGCGGAAACCGGCGGCCGGCCGGCGCAACTTTATCGCTTCCGTCACGCCGTTCTCGACGAGAGGGTGATAGCCGGAACAAAATTGCCGCTCTCGCGGGCTTGACCCGCCTTGCGCCAGCAGCCCTGACGATGTCGCGGACGGCTTGGCCCTTGTGAGAACCGGGATTGTCGAGAATGACGATGTCGCCCGGCTTCAGTGTTTTGTTGAGTTCGGTTTCGACATAGACGCGAAAGGCCTGCGTATTGATGGGTCCGTCAATGACCCAAGGCGCCTCCACCCGATCATGCCGCAGCGCGGTGATGAAGGTCATCGTCTTCCAATGGCCATATGGTGCGTGGGCCATCAGCCGCTTGCCGCGCACACCCCAGCCGCGCAACGGCGCCATGTTGGTCTTGACCCATGTTTCATCCAGTGAGACCAGGCGCGTAGGGTCAATGCGGGTCTGATAGCGCATCCATTGCGCACGCCCGCGCATCAGCTTTGGCTTGAGCTGCTCGGCCGGCAGAACTGTTTTTTTGAAGCTCTTGCCCTCGCGGTGCAGGAAGCGACCGACGCTCGCAGGAGACCACGTTCAGCCAGTGCCGCCGTCAATTGATGAAGCGTCATGTTGGCATCTCGCTCAACCTCGCCCAGGACGAAAGCACGGTGCTCCCCGTCGATCAGATAGGGCCGATGACCACCCATCTTGCCGGGTGCCGCACTGCCACGGCGACGCTTGCGGCCTCGGGCGTTTCCTGGGCGAAGGCGGTGGCGATGAAAGCCGAGACGACGCCACAGACTGGGCTGGCGGATAGTAGTTCGCGAGTCAGCCACGGTAGCGGTCGCTACGAAGCGCGCAGCACTTTGTCATCGGTACATTCCGTCCCATGCCTGAAATGAGCAGTGCAGCCATGTCGCCTCCTCCGCAGTCACCGTGGCGAAAGCAATCCTTCGGCTGCCACACGGACCTAATGTCGCCTGGCACTAGCTTGCTTCAGCAAACCACTTAGCGCAATTCTCAGGAGCTACCGTGCCCGCATCGCAGGCGAGGTCCGGGGAGGCTTGCTCACTCAGTTTGCCATTGTGGAAAGTCGCGTTCTTGCCAACGCGCATATTCGAGATATTCTCTCGCAATCGCCTCTACAAGATCTTGTTGGAGCTCTTTGCGAAGGCACGGCATTTCGCTGATTGCCAAGCTGTGCTCTCTCGCAAAATGAATGGCGCAACGATATCCGTCAACGTCTTCCAAAGTGGGACGGACTGCATCTTCCTTCCACTGATCCGCAAGTTCCTGCAGCAATGAAGGTTGTCCTTCTCTTGTGACAAACATGTCTGTGACCCGACGCTTGGCTCTCTCCAGAAAGGCGTCCGAGTTGCCGAGCCGCAACCGCCTTACATGCCACCGAAAAGCGCCATCCCAATGCTGACTTCGCGCCATTAAATTGAGAAGGGAGATCGAACCGCCTTCGAGGATGAGCCCCGGCTGGGAACTACGCTCATCCACTTGCATTATCAGCTTACGATGGGCGGTCTCGGCGTCGATGATGCCCGCGGTTAGCGGGCGCGAATCCAAGTAGATCCGCTGGGTAGAGTGCAGTTCGGAATCCGAGGGACGCCCGCTGCCGGTGGCGATTTGAGGACAGCATTGTACACGATCCAGCGCAATGACCGGCCATCCGGTCTCTCGTGCAATTTGGATTGCCGCGTCTGTTTTGCCGCTGCAGGTCGGCCCGTAAATCAAATAGATTAGCATGTGTTTGCCGCTTAGTTTATCGGAACTAACCGCCCCCCAAGCACAAGATACTCGGTAGGCTTTCACAGGACTTGTCGCAAACATTTTGACAAGCGGCGATTATGCCCTGAAACGACGCCATTTTCGAACTTTGTGAAGTCCGAAAGGGCGCAAGCAGCCCGTTCTGGTCGTTCAGTCCAGTCACCAACGCCTCTGTTTGACGTTTGACGACGGTCCACTTTGCACATCTCATGCCGACTGTGACGCAACGCGGCACCGCAGGATGGTGACCTCGTTGTGTCCGGCAAAAGATCCTTGCCCGTCTTGGGTTAATCGAGGCGGCGGCGCACGGGCGCCTTATTGTCTCGGAACATGGCCAGGAAGGCGGCTGATCAACAAAAGTGGAAGACGGTGTCCCGACGACCTCACCGATTTGTGAGGCGACCGAGGATCTGCCCGACATCGTCGATCTCGTCCTCGAGGTGGGCCGTGTGCCGGCCGCGCCGCCAAAGCCTCCTCCCCTGCCGGTCCGGCTGGAAGCCTCGTCGAAACGGCACAGGAGTACACCAAAGCCGCCAGCGCGCAAACACACAGACCGCCGGCGCCAAGGATTTGGCGCTTTTTGCGTGGCGTCCGCTCCGATCTTCCGGAAGGGGAGCTGGTTGCTGTTTTCTGGGCACTCGCTGCGCATCGCCGCTGCGCAACGCCGAACTGGACATCGAGCGGCTACGCGATGAACCGCATGGTCTGCCATTGTGAGGCTCTTGCTCGACACTAATGGCCTCTCCGAGGTGACGAGGCCGAGCCCTGACGCGCGCGTGCTGGAATGGATGACGGGCTCGATGAAGACCGCTCATTTATCAGCGGTGTGTCGATCGCCGAGATCCGGCGCGGCGCTGCCCTCATGGACAAAGGTCGGAAACGTGACGCACTGGCCGATGGCTCGCCCGGGACCTGCCGCAGCGCTTCGAGCCGAGAGTCCTGCCCGTGGACGAACTGGTTGCCCTGGCCTGGGGCGACCTGACGGGCCTCGCGAAGCGGCGTGGCCGCGGTCTGTCATCGATGGACGGGCTGATTGCAGCCACCGCGATTTCCTGACCCATCACATGGCGGGGATATTCATGCGCTGACGGCGAAACACCCAGATGCCCCGCACCTACCACGATCAATATGGAAACGCCTCGGTGGCAGCCACGAGGTCGATGTCATTGAAGATGAGATGAAATAGGCGGATCAGCTCTGCTTTTCGCATCCTTGACGCGCGCTTCATGACAGGCCTCGGCCAAGGGCGTCGAGTTTAGCTTCCGGTTGGATGCTTGCGCTCACCTGTGGCTATGCTTACGGCCATCCCGATCGAGAAAAGCATCGAACGCGGCAGCGACAGCGCGAATTACAAAGCGATGCTCCCGCCGTACGCGGACAAAACCGTTTTCGAAGTCCACTATCCCGTCCTCGGCCAGCATCGCCAAGCGTTCAGCTGAATCGAGAAGACGGATCGGATCAGATCCGTGGGCGGCACAGATTGCCTGCACATCGGCCTCGAGATCGCACATTAGTCGCTCGATAATTGCGGCTCGCACGCGGTCGTCGTCGGTGAGGCGATAGCCCTTTGACGTCGCCAGACGGCCAGCTGCGATGTGCTGGATGTAGGAATCCCGTGTAACTTCGTTTTGGACGTACCCCTCGCCGACGCGGCCGATAGCCGACGCGCCGAAACCGATCAGGGTTCTGCAGGTGGTGGCCGAGTAGCCCAGCGAGTTACGCCGCAGGCGACCCGTTTTCTGTGCCAGCGCGAGCTCGTCGTCCGGCAAGGCGAAATGGTCGAGCCCGATCTCGCGGTAGCCGGCGGCAATCAGCGTCGCGGCCACGGCCGCATACTGTTCGGCGCGGGCAGCGCTGCCCGGAAGAACTGCCTCCTCGATGAGGCGCTGATTCTTTATAAGCGACGGGATGTGCGCATAGCCGAACACCGCAAGCCGGTCGGGGCGCATTGCGACCGCCGCCCTCGCGGTCTCGACGCAGGACTGCACCGTTTGATGCGGGAGACCGAAGATGAGGTCGAAGTTGATGCGGCTTACTCCATGCCGGCGCAGCATTTCCACGGCAGCCGACGTCTGCGCCTCACTCTGAACCCGGTTGATTGCTTTTTGAACAATGGGATCGAAGCTCTGCACGCCGAGACTCACACGGTTCACGCCGGCTGCTCCTAAGGCCTCGGCCATCTCGGCCGTGAACGTGCGCGGATCAATCTCGACGGCAACCGTAGCTGTTTTCGTGAGAGCGAAGCGGCGTCGCAGGAACTCCATCAGAGCCAGGAACTCGGCTGGTCCTATGAGAGACGGCGTTCCGCCGCCGAAATGCATGTCGCTCACGGGCAGCGTCTGCGGCGCTCGCTCCGAGACCAAACGGATCTCGTCACGCAGGGCCGCCAGATAGTTGAGGATCGGCGCATCATGGCGGGTGATGGTGGTGGGGAAGCCACAATACCAGCAAGCTGATCGGCAGAACGGAACGTGGAAATAGAGCGACACCGGATCGTCCGCCGGCAGGTTCTTGAGCCATTCCTCATAAGCCTCGGCGCCGACCGCCCCAGAGAACTCCGACACAGTCGGATAGATAGTGTACCAAGGCAGGCCGGCCTCGCGATATTTTGTGGTCTGCAACAGTTACCGTCCCATGCTGATAACCACCAACCTTACCGCTGCGCTCGCCTGTGTCTTTGCGCTATGTCAGTCCGTTCCGCTTTGGGCTCGAAAGTTGTATTTCTCAGCAATAGCGGCCGTTCAGTCTTGGCTGGACGGTCAGCGACTGGCCATGGCTGTTCCCGCCGCGACCCTCACGCGCACCGTTTGGTTCCACCATCCCTTCCCTTCAGCCTGCGTCTGGTCGAGTAGATTCTGCTGAGCGCGGCTGCCGCATCCAACGAGATAACACGGCGTTGGGATCAGACTTTGCTCGCCAGCTAGCGCAGCCCCATAGTGATCTCTGGCATCTCGATGAGCTCGTTGTGTGAATTGCTGGCAAGAAGCATTAGCTGTGGCGCGCCGTCTATCAGGACGAGAGGCTGCTCGACGCCACCGTCAGGTCGGCCGCAATGCCAGGCCGGCGCGCCTACTGACTCCGTGGTGGAGGCAAGGCTGCGCGTCAGCGCGTGATTACCGATCATCGCGCTCGCCAAAATGACGGCGTCGTACCGAGCGGTGCCGCCGCATGATGTCTCAACGTCGGGGCTCACAGCAAACAAAGCTGTCGCCATTGAACGAAACTGTCGCGAAGCGAACAGACGAACCGTAGCCGAAACGTTTGCCGTTCGTGCTTGGGTTGATCCGCAAGGCAAAAAGGAAGGAAGAGCGAACCAAGGTCCGCCGGCACACTTGAGCTTCAAGCCGCAGCTGCGTCGTCAGGATGGCATGTCATTTGCAGTAGAAGCCTTTGTGACGGCCCGCCCACAACTAGCGGAGATGACGGGGATGATTTGTACAGAAATGTTGGATGGCGTCGTTTCGGCGATTATTATATTTGTAATAACAATCGCATATTTGTAACAATAACACCCAATCATATTCTTAATTTCTGATGAATATCTGGCGTGACGAGCGCATCAAAACTGCTCAAATTCAACTCAATGCGCATCGTTATCGACTGTTTCCTTAGCAAGAGTTCATCACTGACGTCCATTCCTTTTACTCTTTGAACGGAGATCAACAATGAACATTAGGAGCCTCCTCCTCGGCTCAACTGCGGCACTGATTGCCATTTCCGACGCTCGCGCCGTGACCGCCGTTGCCGAGCCTGACCCGACTGAGTACGTTAAAGTCTGCGACGTCTACGGCTCGGGCTACGTCTACATTTCAGGCACTGAGACCTGCGTGCGCATCGGCGGCTATGTCCGTCACGACGTCGGCTTGGGCCATGTCGGATTGGTTGATCACGCAAGAACCTCGGATGTGAGGACTGGTGAGCATCAGGGCACATGGCAAAACAACACGCGCTTCACATTGAAAACTTGGACCGGCCAGGAGACCGAACTCGGCAGGTTGAAGACCTACACCGAAACCCGCATGAACTTCGGCAACCGCCACACTTCGGTTTCGGACAGTTCTCGGTCCCATGCCTTCAACGGAGACAGCACCTTGACTTTCGCCTGGATTCAGCTTGGTGGCCTCCGAGTTGGTAAGGACTGGTCGGCCTTCGACATGTTTATTGGCGGCGCGGGTGACGTACTCAACCAGACGCCGGTTCCGTACGGCGCTTTCGATACCAATGTGGTTCAGTACTACTTCGACGCCGGGAACGGCTTTTCGGCCGTGGTTTCGCTCGAAGAAGGCTCGGGCGTGGTCGGCACAATCGACAGCTACGCACCGCACGTAGTCGGCGGCTTGAAATACACACATGGCTGGGGCGCGATCACCGGCGTTGCCGCTTATGATAGCAACTACGAATCGGTGGCCGCTAAGGTCCGTGTCGACATCAATGTCACCAACGAACTGTTGCTGTTCGGAATGCTCGGCTACGGTTCCAACGGCAAGCTCAACGACGACTCCACGAACGCCATCGACGCTCATGGTCGCGGCTTCTATAAGAGTTGGGGCGGGAACTGGGCTTTCTGGGCTGGCGCCACTTACAAGCTCAACGAGACAACTTCGTTCAACCTTCAGCTCTCCGGTGATCAGCTCAAGAACCATGGTGTCGCTGCAAACGTCGCCTATGCGTTTCTTCCAGATTTCACAGTTACGGCGGAACTCGACTATGGCCGATACGGTAACTTCGCCGTCGGCAAGGTGGACGGCGCTTCCAACATGAATTGGACCAACGCCAACAAGAAGAGCAGTGTCGGCGGAATCCTGCGTTTCGAACGCTCATTCTAACGGATGAAAGGGCGCTGAGGCAGGCATCGCATGTACTTGTCGTCGGCGGATCGGACTCCAGTGGGGGTGCCGGAATCGCGCGCGATATCGAGACGCTCTCCTCCATGGGCGTGCGCAGCTGCCTTGCCGTCACTGCGGTGACGGTGCAAACACACGACAGCGTCACGGACATCCTTCATCTGCAACCCGGTCTGGTGGCCGATCAGATGCGTGCAGCGATCTCGCGGGCGTCGCGGCGTAGTGAGCGCGGGCGCGGCCGTGATGATCGTGGCGGGAGGGAGAGGTAAGGAGCGTCTTTCCTTTGAGAATTCGCTTTTACGGGTACCCACCATGCACAACGGGCGAGTTTTTCAAAGAGGCGCGTCCTCCTTCGAAGCGCTTCGGAGGGCCAGGCTCTAGGCTCGCCCCGAGCCCCTGCGTAGCCTGCGGGGGAGATGGGTCTCGGCCCATCCGGGTAACGATCCTTCGCGCGGGTATGGAAATGATCGCATTTGCCGATTATCGCATAAAAAACTTGTTATCGCACGACTTAAAAAACTTGCAACTCCACAGCATCATTGACTTGTCGCCTATCAGCACTATATACTTGTGATCGCACAGCTCTAAAAAAGTTGCAAAGGCACGGCCATGGCCAAGCCCCATGAAAAACTCGCTGTATCACTGGCCGTCCTCAAAGAGCTGCAGGAGGGTGGGCGGCGCATATTCAAATCAGATGAGCTGACCCGCGTCCACCGGGAGCGGCTGCTGCAGAACGGGTTCCTGCGCGATGTTATCAAAGGCTGGCTCATGTCGACCGGCCCGCAGGCACGGCAGCAAGACACCACCCCTTGGTACGCGAGCTTCTGGGAGTTCTGCTCCCTTTACTGCAATGACCGGTTCGGCAAGGACTGGTTCCTCTCACCGGAGCAGTCGCTGCTTCTGCACGCGGAAGCGCCCACTATTCCGCCTCAGGTGGTGGTGAACACCCCCAAAGGCACGAATAACAAAATCGACCTGCTGTTCGGCACTTCGCTCTATGACCTCAAGGTCAAGGAGATGCCGGCCGAACTGACAGAGAAAAACGGCCAGCGCGTGTTCACTGTCGAGGCCGCCCTTACCCGGGTGCCGGAAGCGTTCTTCCAGCGCGCCCCTATCGAGATGCAGATCGCCATGGCGTCGGTGCGCGACGTATCAACCGTTCTGGCCCTGCTGCTTGATGGCGGCCATTCCGCCGTGGCGGGACGGCTTGCGGGGGCCTTCCGTCGCGTAGGACGCGACTCCTTTGCCGATGACATCGTGGCCACCTTCAAAGCCGCCGGCTATGACGTGCGCGAATCCGATCCGTTCGCGGGACAAATTGGAGTGACAACTATTGCGGCGGGCGTACCGCCGTTGGTCGCCCGCCTGCGCGCGATCTGGCAATCGCAGCGCGAAGCCATCATCGAGATATTCCCGAAGGCACCCGGACTGCCGTCCGACAAAGACGCCTATATGAAGTTCGTCGAGGATATCTACGAAAGCGACGCCTACCATTCGCTGTCGATAGAAGGGTACAGCGTCACCCCGGAACTCATCGACCGGGTGCGCGAGGGGAGCTGGAATCCGGAGATTGATGAAGAGGACCGCAAGAACCGAGATGCGCTTGCCGCGCGTGGCTACTACCTCGCATTCCAGAAGGTCAAAGACTCTGTTGCCGCGATCATCAACGGCAAGCCAGCCGGCGCGTTGACGCGGGACACTCACCGGGAGTGGTACCGGGAGCTGTTCGCGCCGTCAGTGACCGCCGGCATCCTCAAAGCCAGCGCGCTTGCGGGATATCGCAATCACCCTGTGTACCTGCGCGGCTCGCAGCACGTGCCGCCGCGTACCGAAGCGGTGGCCGATGGTATGAATGAGCTGTTCGACCTGCTGGAGGCGGAGAAGGAGGCCTCCGTGCGTGCCGTGCTGGGGCATTGGCTTGTGGGCTATGTGCACCCCTATCCGGACGGCAACGGACGAATGGCGCGGTTCCTCATGAACGCGATGCTGGCTTCAGGCGGTTACCCCTGGACAGTCGTCAGAGTCGATGACCGGAAGGCCTACCTCGCAGGGCTGGAGGAGGCGAGCGGCAATATGAATGTGAAAACGTTCGCCGCCTTTCTCGCCGAACGGGTGAAGTGGTCTATGGAGAAGGCGGCGTGAGGTCGGTGGTGTGCCATGTTTAACTTGCTTGTCTCGGGCCACGGCGAGTGGTGGGAAACGCCGCCGTTCACGTCAACCATTGACCGGTTCAAGGAATCTAGCGGCGCCGAGGCCGAGGCTATCGACCTCACGCCCTGAAACATTGCGCCGGCTGGAGGAAATCCCGGCGCTTTTGATGTACGAAGTCGGGGCGGGAGGCCCGCACGCGCGCGTGGTCCGGCACAGCCGCATACGCAATATCGTTCGGCGCGGACACGAACTGGCCTTCACCTTCGAGCCCGATCCGAAACATGCCTTTCTCGACCGGTCAGCGGTGTTGAGAATTGCGGACCGGCTGGGCATTCAACAGTTCGAACAGCACCGTACGCACTGGGCAATCAAGGATGGTGACATTCCGGCCGAGCTGATTGCCACCAGCACCGCTGAACGGGCGCAGCGCACCGTTGCCGTGATTGCGGCAGAATATGTAGAAGCGCGCCGCGAGGGACGAAGGAGAGAAGCTGCCGAACTGGCCGAAGAACTGGAGGATTTTCCTCCCTCGCTGGAGAAAGCACTGTCGCTTGTGCCGGCGCGTATCCTTCAGCAGCCGACACCCGAATTATACCCGATCCTTGGGATAGAGCCCCGCACGCCCGAAGGCCGCAACGCCGTCGTGGCCGTCGTCGCAAGGGATCACAATGGGCAGGACTTGCCTGCCGACTGGTCTTATTCGCTGGCGTGGTTCCTGGACCTTTACGGCAGCGCGACGGAAGCGGGGCGCCTTGACGGCGCGCTGGCCGAATGCGCAACGCATATGATCGCGCTCGGCACTGGCGAGGGAGAAGCCGCCGCCCCGGTTGAAGATATCGGCTACGCACTCTGGCGCTGTTCGCGAAGCCCGAAACTTGTCGGCGATCTGCGCCGGGAATCGCTGAGATAGCGCAGGAGGTTTTGTCGCTTACCAAAATCAACTGGAACTCGACCCAGATCAATCAGAAGCTTCCCATTCCCATTCTAGCAGCCAGAAGAGTGGGTGAGCTCTTTAAATATCTATCCGAGGAATCGATAAGCTCAGACTATCGCAAGGATACATAGTTTTTTCTGTTATATGGTCTGCTCGGCTGCAGGCAAAGAGCCCCGGATAAACTTCAGCACGAAAGCAGAATTGAATGAAGGTGGCTACACGGAGTTCTCATTTGGGTATGCCTTCACCGAAAACCTTATCCGGTCATCGTCAGCCGCACCTGTAGGCGCGCCGGTCTTTCCAAACCTCATACAGGAGGGGCATTCTGGCTTTGACATCCGCATCAATTTCCCAGGGGTTCCGCTGTTTTTCCAGTACAAGCTTCCGGAGCTGATGAAGCGAGGAACTGCGTTTGAGATTGCGAGCGGACATTGTCCCGGTTTGTCGATACCATTTTTTCGGATTGCGATGATGCGCAGGGATGTGTCGCGTCAGCATGAACTGCTTCTTCGGCTTGAGGCGCGCTATCCGTCAAACGTCTTCTATGCGGCTCCTTGTATTGCAAACATCAGCGATTTCGACCGCTCTTATAATGGAGCAACCGTAGCACGGCAGTCCATTTTCGTCTCACCAGGGGATATTGGGCCCTTGCCAGACGACAAAGCGTACAGCCTTGCCTATAAACCTGGACTGGCAACTGGATATTTTTGCTCGAAACCCAAGCCCACCAAAGTTCAAACATTTGATGATCTCGCTGCGCTCTTTAAGGAGCAGTTCGCCGAGAAGCGTTTTGCGGAAGTTGGGGAGGCGGCGCGTGAGATGCGCGAAAACGTACTTGAGCTTGCTTCGCCGTCAATGCGGCAAGCCGAACAGCTCATTGCTGAACGGGTCGGCGCGAGACGCATTCAGATTCTAGACGGCGCAGCCAGACCGCCCGAGGAAGAGCGCGCAGTCACTGACATTCTCGGAGCGCGGGAAATTGCGCGTGTCGATCTTGGCGTCGACCTGCTGGTGGCCCAACCACGCTAACGACATCATACCTCGCTGATTAGCCCAGCTTTTGTCTAGGCCACAGTTATGAGACTACGAACTACTTGGCCAGGAAGAAGATCGGATTGAAAGCGAACCTTCCTTGTCATCTTTGCATCACGGTCAGTCTGCACGAGATTGACCGCTGCAAGCCGGGAGCAAGACCGGGCTGCGCAAACGTTGCAACAGATCCTTCAAGGAAATTCATAGACTCTTAGCAACTCCGGTTCGCTGTGAATGGTAGGCTTATTGCAACGTTTGAGTCAGTGGGGTCCGAACCGTGGCTTATTCTCCGACCCGCCGAACTGCGTGCAATTTCGGCTAAAGGCAATGGCAAGAAGAGCGCCCATCTTGTTTGTTCGACACAGCCATATCGGCTCAAAACAGTATCTTCACGGCCACCGAGATTGTCCGGTCGGTGGACAAGCAACCATATTACTTGGTTCGAAAGCTGCAACAATCTGTGGAGAACGCGAAATGACAAATTCAGTAGGACGAGTGCCCAGGCTTTCCAAGTGGCTTGGTCCTGACCAATGCTGACACTGGTCAGTCGCCTACGGACGGCAGCGCATTTAGATCGCCTTCGAATTCTAGGCCTTTGCGCGCACGCGGACCTAACTGTCTGCCAGCTAGCGGAGATTCTGGGTCTGCGTCGTGAGCACGTTGTACGACACGTCCGGCTGCTGGCCAGAGCCGACTTTCTTTACTGCAACGAACAACGTCCGTGGTGCTCGTACAATCTCAAAACAGGAGGTAAGGACGGCGGGCTGGTTCAATTGTTGGTTGATCTCCTGCCCCACGGCGATGGCTATCACAAACGAGACCTTCAACGGCTCGAAGCGGTACGAGACACGCGGCCGAAGGGGACCGCATGCTTGACCGTGAAATAGATCAATCCAATTGGAGCGCGAAGCTACCATGGACAACTCCGCCGACAGCGCCATCGCGCAGCCCGACACTTACGGACGGTCTCGCTTGGCGACGGTTGATTGCCGCGTTCACGAACTGCTTCTAAGACAGGAGCGGCAGGAGCGGACGACGCTCAAACTGATCGCATCTGAGAACTTTGCCTCCTCGGCCGTGCTGGAAGCAACCGGTTCGATTTTCATGAACAAGTACGCCGAGAGGTACCCCGCTGCGCGCTACTACGCGGGAAACGAGATCGTCGATGAGCTTGAGAACCTCGCCATTGAGCGCTTGAACACGTTATTCGGCAGCGAACACGCCAACGTCCAGCCTTATTCCGGCTCGCCGGCCAATCAGGCTGTCTATCGAGCGCTTTTAAGCCCCGGTGACAAGGTGATGGGTTTGCCAATTCCGGAAGGGGGCCACCTCACTCATGGTTGGGCCATCAATTTTTCCGGGACTGACTATCAACGCTTCCCTTATGGGCTGCACGAAAAGACGCAGCAAATTGACTATGACCGCGTGGGCGAGACAGCCAAGCGGGAACGGCCGCGGCTCATTTGGGTCCGCGGGACTGCTTATCCGCGTGTCTTTGACTACGCGGCAATTGCAGAAATCGCTCTGGAGGCGAACTCCTATCTCGTGGCCGACATAGCGCACATCAGTGGCCTGATTGTCGCTGGAGCGCATCCGAATCCCGTACCCCATTGCGACGTCGTCAGCAGCACGTCTCACAAGTCGATCCGCGGTCCTTGTGGTGGCTTCATTTTGTTAAGGAATGAAGATCGTTATCAAGCGCTGTATCATTCGAAGGGCAAATACAATCTCGCCAGACGAATAGATCGCGCTGTCTTCCCTCAACTGCAAGGCGGCCCCCATATGAATGTTATCGCGGCGTTAGCTGTCGCTTTGCGGGAAGCCGCGGACCCGTCCTTCCGCAGTTACGGCCGACAGATTGTCAAAAATGCCAAGGCTCTGGCCCAGGCGCTTCTGGACCGAGGTTATGACCTGGTCACCCGGGGCACTGACAATCACATGCTGATCCTTGATCTTCGCGATCCACCACTATCAGGCAAGGCCTATGCCGAGCGGTTAGTGAAGGCAGGCATCGTTACGAACTTTAATATGGTGCCGGGCGAGCCGCGCCATCCTGCGGTCACAAGCGGAATTCGCCTGGGGGCGCCAGCAGTGACATCAATGGGCATGCGCGATGTGGAAACGGTGCAAATTGCTGGCTTCATTGACTCCGTCCTCCGGCGAGCCAGACGACGAAGATCTCCATGCCTGCGTGCGAAGAGACGTTGCCGACTTGTGCTGCGTTCGAGGTCCCGGGCATCGCCGACAGATAAGGTGGGCTAAGCAAAATGCCCCATACAACTCCAACACCCGAAGCGAGACATTTCATGGCTAGGCAGTTCGTGTTCTCTTCCGAATCGGTTGGCGCGGGACACCCGGATAAGTTGGCCGACAACATCTCGGATGCCATCCTCGATGCCATCCTCTGCACCGATCCCAAGGCGCGCGTCGCCTGTGAAGCGTTGGTAAAATCAGGGATGGTCGTTCTGGCTGGCGAGATTACCAGCGATGCGCAGGTGGATTATAGCCAAGTTGCGCGCGATACGATTCTCGATATTGGATACGACGATGAGGCCGTCGGCTTTGACGGCCGGCGTTGCTCCGTCATTCATGCACTCACCGAGCAATCGCCCGACATTAGCCAGGGCGTTGACGAGGGACGAGGGCAGGACCTCCAACAGGGAGCGGGAGATCAGGGCCTCATGTTCGGCTACGCATGCCGCGAAACCGATACTCTGATGCCTTTGCCGATCCAGCTCGCTCATCGCTTGACGAAACGACAGGCAGATGTCCGGAAAGCAGGACAGCTTGGCTGGTTGCGTCCTGACATGAAATCCCAAGTCTCAGTGCGCTATGAGGGGTTGCGCCCGGTCGCCCTGGATACCATTGTCGTATCGACCCAACATGACGAGCAGGTCTCGCAAGAGACGGTCCGCGAGGGCGTCATTGAGGAAATCATAAAGCCTGTCCTGCCGACCCATCTGGAGACGGAAGGCATCAGAATTCTGGTCAACCCGACGGGGAGGTTCGTAGTCGGCGGGCCGCGCGGCGACTGCGGTCTCACTGGACGCAAGATCATCGTCGATTCCTATGGTGGGATGGGTCGTCACGGCGGCGGCGCCTTTTCGGGCAAGGACCCGTCCAAGGTTGACCGCTCAGCTGCCTATTCGGCCCGGTATGTCGCCAAGAATATCGTCGCTAGCGGACTTGCGGACGTCTGCGAGGTGCAGCTTGCTTACGCAATCGGCGTGGCAAGTCCGGTTTCTGTCATGGTCAACACGTTCGGAACAGCGAGGGTTGAGGAAAGAAGGATCGAGCGCCTCATTCTTGAGTTGTTCGATCTCAGACCGAAGGGCATTATCAAGATGCTTGATCTCTTACGCCCTATATACCGCAAGACCGCGACCTATGGCCATTTCGGCCGTGAAGAGCCTGATTTCACCTGGGAGAAGACAGACAGGGCCGACGAACTGCGTCGCGAGGCAGGACTTGCCGCCCCGTGAAGGCCGGCGCCGAACGGATTGGCAATCGGAAAGCCCATTCCCACTGGCCAGACCCGCCCGCGGCCGGCATGCCAGAAAGCCGGTGGGTTTTTGGCGGAGACATGAATTGATGCCGGACTATGACGTGCTTTGTATCGGAAATGCCATCGTCGACATCATCGCCCAGTGCGACGAGGCGTTCCTGGAGACCAACGGCATCATCAAGGGCGCGATGAATTTGATCGACACAAGGCGCGCCGAACTGCTCTACAGCCGCATGGGCCCGGCGATCGAAGCCTCGGGCGGCAGCGCCGGCAACACGGCGGCGGGCGTCGCCTCCTTCGGCGGTCGCGCCGCCTTCTTCGGCAAGGTCTCCAACGACGCGCTCGGCGAGATTTACGCGCACGACATCCACGCGCAGGGCGTCGCCTTCGACACAAAACCGCTCGACGGCGAACCACCGACGGCGCGCTCGATGATCTTCGTCACGCCGGACGGCGAGCGCTCGATGAACACCTATCTCGGCGCCTGCGTCGAGCTCGGCCCGGAGGACGTCGAGGCCGACAAGGCGTCGGGCGCGGCCGTCACCTATTTCGAGGGCTATCTGTGGGACCCGCCGCGCGCCAAGGAAGCGATCCGGCAGACGGCGAAGCTCGCCCATGCGGCGGGGCGCGAAGTGTCGATGACATTGTCGGATTCGTTCTGCGTCGACCGCTACCGCGACGAGTTCCTCGACCTGATGCGCTCCGGCACCGTCGACATCGTCTTTGCCAACAGCCACGAGATCAAGTCGCTCTACCAGACCGCGTCCTTCGACGAGGCGCTGGCCCGGATCCGCAAGGATTGCAAGATCGCCGCCGTCACCCGCTCGGAAAAGGGCTCGGTCATCGTGCGCGGCGACGAGACCGTGACCATCAATGCGACCAGGATCCGCGAGCTGGTCGACACCACCGGCGCCGGCGACCTCTACGCCGCCGGCTTCCTCTACGGCTACACGCAAGGCCGCAGCCTCAAGGATTGCGGCGATCTCGGCTCGCTGGCAGCCGGGCTGGTCATCCAGCAGATCGGCCCAAGGCCACGCCAGAATTTGCGCAGAGAGGCGGAGCAGGCGGGATTGCTGTAGGTGGCGAGCCAAGAACCAGCTGCCCACCCTCCTTAATCCAGCCCGAGCCTTTTCTTCAGTTCCGCATTCTCCTTGCGGAGACGATCGGCAAGCAGGCTCTTTAGCCGCTTGTTTTCTTCCTCGAGCGCGACGAGATCCTTCAGCCCGTCACTGTCCGCCGCCGGCGCCGCCGCCTTCTTCCAAAGATAATATGTCTGTTCCGAGATGCCGGCTTGCTTCACCGCGCTCTTGAGAGTAGCGCCGCCGCCGATCGAGGTCTCGATCTGCGCCAGCTTCTGGGCACGATCCTTCGCGGAGTAGCTCTTTCGGCCTGTTCGCGCTGACGGCGGTGCTTCAGTGGTCGCGGATATCGGGTTGGCGCCCTCCTTGCGGGCAGGCGCGCTCGCCTCAGCTTCTGGCTTCCTCGACCGCCGCGCTCTCGTCTTCGGTTTTGGCGTTTCCGCTTTGTCTGCCGGTTCGCTATGAACTACTGCTGACTCGGTTTCCAGGGGATTGGCCATGAAATGCTCCACTCGAGGTTTGTGCAAAGGTTCAGCATCAAGGGCCACTACAGTAGAGTCAACAAGCTGACGATTTAACGGCTCGACTTCGTTTGTTGTTTCGGCCATCGCCGCGGCGATGTCGAAATTGCCCCAGATGGAACGTGCGGATTTTTCATAATTGCGCTTTTGTTTGACTTCCACGGTGAATGGTCGCGTCTGCCGCCTCATAGTTCCTTCCTGAATAGGAGAATGAAGTCGCCGCTCGAATTTTTGGCGCTTCCTGCTTAGCGCGGAGCATTATCGTATAGCCGCTCAACGGGCAAGTGATGCCGGTCTTCGATGGCTGACCCATCTGGGGAGATTTGAGCGGCTTCGCGCGTCCTGCGCATGCCTGTAAGGCCGCCAAGTTTTCTGGGTTAGCAGGCGCGCACTGTGGCAGCTTGGCTTGTACGGCGAGGCCATGGTTGAGTGAGGCGAAACAAATCCAGCCCCGCGGTCAATCCCGAGGCTTCCCACAATGGCGAAGAGAACATCTTCACTCGTTCCTTTTGAGCACAAGACCTTCCGTTCGCTATGGTCGGCTGCACTCATTTCGAACCTTGGCACCCTAGTGGAAGGTGCGGCGGCAGCTTGGCTGATGACGAGCATCGCAGCAGTAATTTTTGATCGCCCATTCGTGCTGTGTACCAGCCCTGTGTCTTGCGCAAGTGGTCACGAACGGCTGCCGGAGCCTCGAAGACGCCCTAAAAACACATGCTGCGATTTTTGAACACGCTTGACGTGTTAGATTAATTCATCCACAATGCGTGTGTTGAACACGCGAGGTGAGTTATGAACATGAAAGAGCTTAGGGTTCGACTGGGCATGACTCAAAAAGATTTGGCAGAGCAGATGGCAACGACGCAACAGACTGTGGCCCGTTGGGAAACAGGCAAAACGCAGTTGAACGTCGAGCAGATCAAGGACCTTTGTCTCACGTTGAAATGCACGGTCGAGGAGCTGCTAGGCTGGAAGATTGATGTCGAGGAGTGGCGCACGAGCCCGTTTGCAATTGCCGATGCCGAAACGCGATACGGCACGCTCAGAATCAAGACGACTCTTGGCAGCCGCCAATATCCTATCGATGAAAAGGCGCGTGAATCGATTTTACGTCAGTTGAAGGAACTTCATAATCTGCGTAGAAATAACACAAGCAGGCCATGGCTGTATTGTTGGAGCCTTGACAACAAAATACTCTTGATAAATCCGCAATATGTCCGCACCATTGAGCTTATCGGTGACGATGTAGAGGAGATGCCAGAGTATTATCATCCAGAAATCTATCGGGCTTTGGATGACTGGGATAAGGGTGAGGTTTCAGGAAAGCTGAAGAAAGAATGCGATGCCATCATCGCAGAGATGGGTGATCAGGAAGCCGTGCGCATGGCCTCCTATGTTCGCGTCACATATGACGACGGAGAAGATGAGTGGAACTTCTTGGATGAAGAAACCGCTACGACTTTCTTCGGATTGGAAGCTGCGACCTTTGACGTTCCCCAGTGTAGTTTCGCCGAAGTGGAGGAAGAAGGTTACTACCGAGCGCGATACGCCAACCTTGATCGCGTCGCGGTGATGGAGGTTCCAAGCGACCGTTATCACAGATTGACCGCGCCCGAGGAAGCTTAGAACCATCCACGAAGGGCGCATGTTACATCTCGACCTTGCGTGGTGCGTTTTCAGTACGAGATGACGTTAAGCGTAGGTAGTGGCAGGTAAGAGTGCTCGACCAGAAGCTCAACTGCCTCCTCAATATCGCTGCCGATGTGCCGCAGGACACGTCCACGGGAGCGTGGATAGGCGTGAAGTTCCTGCACTCCACGGTCCGCTCTCCCATCGCCGGTGTGTGCCCGACGCCATCTTGTGGACGAGGTTGGCCGCCTGCACCCGGTTGTATTCCGGCTTGCGGTCCGCCTGGGCGGTCCGCCGCGATGGCTATCTCCATGTCAGTCGGCGCCGAACTTTGACTGCCCGCTGCTTTTGATGAATTTGGCGAGGTCCCGCGCATAATCACTCTTGGTCTTCTCCTTGAGGCCCTGTGTCGCGAACTTGTGGTCCAGCAGGGCAAACAGGTCCAAGTCCCCTTCCGCCTGTGGCGCTGGCTTGCCCTCACCGCCCTCGGTTTCCCAATTGGGGACCGCTTCTGCGCGCTGCACCGTGGCGATTGTCCGCCCAAGACGCATCACAAGATCGAACGCCAAACCGTGCGCGTGCACGACGATTTGCCGCTCAGGCCTCATTTGGACAGGACTTGAGCTGGCCCGGTGGTTTGAGCCGGGTTACCTTGAGCCGGTGGGCTGCGAACAAGCAGTTCGAGACATTGGCCTCGATCACTTCGCAACACGCCGCGCGCCTGGCCTCGGTGTGCTCCCCCCGAAATCGTTGTGTCATATCACCGAGGGCATCACGGCCAACAGCTTCCACATGGGCAACAGCCTCGCCATTGAGCCGAATATGGTCGCGAGCAGATCACCAACGAAGCGGGCGGAACCTCGGAGCCGAAGTTCGACGCCGAGGTGGTTCGCATGATGCGCTAAGCAGCACCACGGCGCTTGCCGGTATGTTTGCTGCCGGCAGCCGACGAACTCCTATCCTCTGGACAAGGGCGCCGTGCGTCATTGCTTTGATTTACCGGCCGCTCAAGGCTTCCACAGTTTTCGCTTTCGAGGCGACCTTTGGAACATGCCAACGGAAATTTAACATAACGACATAAACATTTCTTTATGCGGCGTTGACAAAGAAGCGAACTGCTGTAATTGTCTCCCGCGTCGTGGTTCTCCGTACGGCGCTGCCGCAGCGGAGCTAAGAGGGAAGCCGGTGCGATGCCGGCGCTGCCCCCGCAACTGTTAGCGGCGAGCCAACCCCACTCATGTCACTGAGGCGAATAGCCTTGGGAAGACGGGTAGAGGCTATGACCCCGCGAGCCAGGAGACCTGCCACGGCGAATTACGTCCACGGGCGGGGTGTCTCGGTGGCCGCTGCAGCCTGGCGTTCGTGCCGGCCTGCTAGCGCCTTCCTTGTCACCGACGCCCAACCATCGGGGTCTGGCATGACTGTCTCTCAGCAAATTCCTGTAGCAACGCTCGGCGTGCCCCGCTTCGGTCGTCGGCGAGAACTGAAATTCGCGCTTGAAAGCTACTGGTCCGGAAAATCGTCCGCTGCCGACCTTCTCACGACCGCGAAGGCGCTCCGTGCCGCTAGCTGGGAGGAGCAGCACGACCGCGGCGTGTCGAAAATCCCGTCGAACGACTTCTCGATCTACGACCATGTGCTCGACACCGCAGCCATGGTCGGCGCCGTTCCATCCCGTTACGGCTGGAATAGCGGCGAGGTTCCACTTGACATCTACTTCGCAATGGCGCGGGGCAACCAGGGTCAGACGGAGGATTGTCGACACGCTGGTCACCAGCAGGCGGCTCATCGGTCTGATGTAACCGCGATGGAAATGACCAAGTGGTTTGACACCAACTATCACTACATTGTGCCGGAACTCGACGATAATCAGACGTTCGCCCTCTCGTCGACGAAACCGGTCGACTACTTCCTCGAGGCTAAAGCTCTCGGCATTCACACACGCCCAGTCATCCTTGGACCGATCACCTTCCTCAAGCTGGCGAAATCGCCTGCCGAAGGCTTCGATCCCATCGCGCTCCTGCCGAGGCTGCTGCCCGTCTACGAGCAACTCCTGCAGAGGCTGAAGCTGTCGGGAGCCGACTGGGTGCAGATCGATGAGCCAGCGCTTGTCCTCGATCTGAACCCGAACGAACGAGCTGCGTTCGAATTCGCCTATGGCCAGCTGTCAAAAGCCGCGCCCGAGTTGAAAATCATGCTGGCTACGTATTTCGGGCCGCTGGGAGACAATCTCGAAACCGCGGTTTCTCTGCCCCTGGCCGGGCTGCATATTGATCTCGTGCGCGCTCCCGAGCAGCTGGAAACGGTGGGTCGGCTCGCACCGAAGGATCTGGTGCTCTCGCTTGGCTTGATCGATGGCCGCAACGTCTGGCGTGCGAACCTGCCCGCCATTCTCGACCGCATCAAACCGATCGTCGCCGGCTGGCCCTTGGACCGCGTCGAGATCGCGCCTTCTTGCTCGATGCTGCATGTGCCGATCGACCTGCGCATGGAGACGGAACTCGACGCGGACATCAGGTCGTGGCTCGCCTTCGCGGCCCAGAAGACCGACGAGTTGGTGTTGCTTGCCCGGGCCCTGTCCCAAGGCAGGGATGCGGTGGCAGGCGCGTTGAAAGCGTCTGCCGAGGCTGCCGCCACTCGCGTGACATCCACGAAGATCCATGACCCGCTGGTTGAGGGGCGGATCGCCAGCATTGACGACAGCATGAAGCGACGAGAGAGCGCTTTTGCCGAGCGCTCCAGAGTCCAGGCCGGCACGCTCGGACTGCCGCCGTTCCCGACGACGACCATCGGGTCCTTCCCGCAGACGCCGCAGGTACGCAGGGCGCGGGCCGCTCATGCGAAGGGCCAGCTGAGCTATGTCGACTACGAGACCTTCCTGAAGAAGGAGATCGAGGCTGCAATTCGCTGGCAGGAAGAGATCGGGCTGGACGTGCTGGTGCACGGTGAGTTCGAACGAAACGACATGGTACAGCATTTCGGCGAGCAGCTGTCCGGCTTCGCCTTCACCCAGCATGCCTGGGTGCAGAGCTATGGGTCGCGTTACGTGCGCCCCCCCATCATCTTCGGCGACGTATCGAGGCCCAAGCCGATGACGCTGCGCTGGTGGCAATTCGCCCAGTCGCTTACGGAAAACCCTGTGAAGGGAATGCTCACAGGCCCGGTGACCATTCTCAACTGGTCTTTTGTTCGCGACGACGTACCCCGCTCCGAAGCATGCCGCCAGATCGCGCTCGCCATCCGCGACGAGGTGACGGATCTCGAATGGTCCGGCGCAAGGATGATCCAGATCGATGAGGCCGCGTTTCGCGAAGGATTGCCACTGCGCCAGTCTGACTGGAAAGACTATCTCGACTGGGCTGTCGAATGCTTCCGGATCGCTTCAACGGGTGTAAAGGACGCGACTCAAATCCATACCCACATGTGCTACTCGGAGTTCAACGAGATCATCGACGCGATCGCTGAAATGGATGCGGATGTCATTTCGATTGAGACGTCGCGCTCGAAGATGGAACTGCTGGACGCCTTCACGAGCTCCAAATATCCGAACGAAATCGGTCCCGGAGTCTACGACATTCACTCACCACGCGTCCCGGAAGTCGGCGAGATTTCGGACCTCGTCATGCTTGCCCGCGACCGACTGTCGGATGCCCAACTGTGGGTAAACCCGGACTGTGGCCTCAAAACACGCAAATGGGAGGAGGTCCGCCCTGCCCTCATGAACATGGTCGCTGCAGCACGTGCGCTCCGGAAGAAAGTGTAGGCCTGAGGGTTTCCTGGTTGCTCACCATGTGGTGAGTTACCGGCTGCCGCATGTCGGCCTGTGAATGTGCCAAAACGCGATCACATCCTTTGAAAACGTCACTCGAGCGAGAATGTGCACTTCCTTCGGCACGTGTACTAATCGCGCAGGAGTAAAGGGTACCGTTTTCTCCCTGTGACGTGCCGAGTTCGAAGGGGATGTGATTGGCGTCGAGACCGCTCCGGCCATGGGTTATCAACATGCCAAGTGCGCTGTTCTCGATCAGTTCGTAAAGGACTTCTCGGCTCGGTTTATCGAAATGCGCGGGTACATATATGACAATTCCTTTCACGGGCCGCTGGGTTGGTGTTTACCGGCCGGCATCTGATGGCAAGCGTTCCAACGCGGCGGCGATCTGGCCCTTCGCTGCTGAGGGCAGAGGCAGGATGGGACGCGGGGGGTCGGCACGGCAAATGTCGAGCAATTCGGCAAGTGCATAGACGACGCGAAGGCTCGAGAACTCCTTGAAGAGGCTCCAGAGCGGGGCTAGCGCGGCATCGATCCGTCGCGCTTCGGCCGCATCGCCCTGCTGCGCCGCTGTGACGATCTTTGTGCAGACCTCGGGCAGGATGCCCGCGAGGACGCTGTACCATGTGTCAGCGCCAGCGATCATGGCCTCTGCGGCGTTCCAGTCGCCGCTGTAGCCGATCGAGAACCCTTCCGGCACAGTGCGCCTCTGGTCGGCCAGATGGCTCTTGATCGCATCGCCCTTGTCTGTCGGATTCTTGATAGCGACGATCCCCCGCACCTTTGCCAGGCGGCTGACGAGTGCTGGGGTGAAACGGAAATGCGTCGTTCCTGGATTGTCGTAGACGACAATCGGCAGGCCGCTCTCGCACGCCACCGTCGAGAAATGTTCGAACACCTCGTCCTCAGTGAGCGGGGTGTAGGAGGCGGCCGCAAGCAGCCCCGCGGCAACTCCAAGGGCCTTGGCGTCCTGCGCGAACCTCACTGCTTCATCGGTGCGCAACGCGCCCACACCCACCACGACCGGCGTTCGCCCGGCGATTTCGTCCAAGGTCTCGGCGAGCGTCCGTCGCCGTTCCTCGCGCGTCAGATACATGTAGGTGCCGGTGCTGCCGAGAAGACCGATGGAGTCGACCTGAGCGGCGCCAAGCCTGGCAATCAGCTTGCGCAGAGCAACGGTATCGACGCGGCCGTCACGATCGGCGGGCGTGATGGGAAACGCGGAAAGACCGCTCAGGAATGCCATGGCAAGGCTCCAGGTTTGTGCGTGAGCGCAGGACTGGCCGGACGACAGGTCATCACAAGGCGTCCAGAGCCCGCCGCAGGTCGGCGATTAGGTCATCGACGTCTTCAAGACCCACCGAGAGACGCATGAGGTCCTCGCCGACTCCATCGGCCAGATGGGCATCCTTGCGGATCGGCTGACGAGCACGGGTCAGGCTTGCCGGATGATAGATGAGGCTGTCGGCATCGCCGAGGCTGACAGCCCGGGTGATCAAGTTGAGCCGGTCCATCATCCGGCGCGCGCCCTCGAATCCGGCGTGGAGGCCAAAGGCCAACATGCCCGACCCGTGGGACATCTGCTTTCGCGCCGTCACCTGATCAGGGTGCGAGTCGAGGAAGGGATAACTCACCCATGCCACCGCCGGGTGCGCCTCGAGTGCCTGAGCCACCGCAAGGGCTGTGGCGCTGTGGCGTTCCATGCGTAGCGTGAGCGTCTTCAGACCGCGCAGGATCAGGAAGGCTGACATGGGCGAGAGCGCTGCGCCGGTGATGTAGCGCAGGCCCGTTTCGTGCAGCGTGCGGAGCGTTTGCGCGTCGCCGAGAATCGCCCCGCCAAGGGCATCGCCGTGCCCATTGATGTATTTGGTCAGCGAGTGGAGCACGAGGTCGGCCCCATGTTCGAGCGGCCGCTGGAGCGCGGGGGAGGCGAAGGTGCTGTCGACTGCAACCTTTACACCGCGCGCGTGGGCGCGCTCGGCAATGGCAGCGATGTCTAGGATGCGGCTCAGCGGATTCACCGGCGTCTCGAAGAAAACAAGCCGGGTCCGCTCGGTGATCGCGGCATCGAGATTGTGAGGATCGGACAGGTCGACCGCGACGACCTTGATGCCGAAGCGGGGGACCGCCTGTTCGACCATGGCAAGCGTGTTCGCATAAAGCGTCCTGTGGACGATGAGTTCATCGCCTTGGGACAGGAGCGACAGGATCAGCGTCCCGAAAGCCGCCATCCCCGAGGCAACGACCAGACCTGCCTCGGCTCCTTCCAGATTGGCGAGCCGTTGCTCGAGGATCTCCGTCGTGGGATTGTATTCGCGCGCATAGAGCCTTCCGCCAAGGGCGGCGGCGGCCTCGTTCGCTGCCACGCTTTCGAATCCATAGGTCGAGGTCAAGAAGACTGGCGGCTGAACGGCATTGGAAAAGCCGGCCGGATCGTAGCCATGATGGATCGCCCGAGTGGCGAATCCGGGACCGGTGTCGTGGAGCGACCGCGTGAGAGCATCGGTTTCGGATTGATAGGAACGGGTCATTCGGCCTTTAGATCTTTCTTGGGTTTCCGAAAGATTGACGGCAAACTGGCCAATGTGAAATATCCAGTTGGCTATGAAAAAGATGGTCCAGTCTTCAAGTGCCGGTTCTGCAGGTCGCTCGCACGCGATGGGTGCACGCCAGATTTACGAGGCCCTTCGCGAGCAAATCCTCGGCGGCGTCTACGAAACCGGTAGTCAGCTGCCGTCCTCCCGCGGCCTGGCAAATGACCTTGGCGTTTCGCGAACGACGGTGACGGTCGCCTATGAGCAACTGACCGCGGAAGGTTTCATCGACGTCCGTCAAGGCGCACGACCCCGCGTTGCATCCTCGCTGATCGGTCCTGAGACGAGCCGCACTGTCGCGAAACGGGTCGGCTCGGTTCTTCTGTCCGCCTATGGCGGCCGACTGCGCGTCACGCCGCCCTGGCCGGATTATCTGCCGACTGGGCTGAAGGTCGATTTCCGCTATGGCGACCTGGCGCCGTCAGACTTCCCCGCATTGGTCTGGAAACGTGCGATGAACGAGGCGATGGGGCAGCGCCCGTTGCGTCTTGCCTATGACGACCCTCGCGGCTCGCGCCGGCTGCGCCAGGCGCTCCAGGGCTATCTCTGGCGCGCCCGAACGCTGAGTTGCGACCTCGAGCAGATCATCATCGTCAACGGTTCGCAGCAGGGCCTAGATCTGTGCGCTCGCCTGCTTCTCGATCCCGCCGACCGCTTCGTCATCGAGGACCCGTGCTATAGGATGGCGCGTCAGGTCTTTGCCAGTACGGGTGCCTCGCCCGTCCCGGTCACTGTCGACGAGGACGGGATGAAGACGGAGTTGCTGGCGGGGATCGGGGCGCGACTGGCCTATGTCACGCCATCGCATCAGTTTCCGCTGGGCGGCGTCATGCCGATCGCGCGCCGCCATCAGCTTCTGGAATGGGCGCGGCACAACAACGCCTATGTGATCGAGGACGACTACGACAGCGAATATCGCTACGACATCAATCCGGTCCCTCCGCTGCACAGTCTCGAGGACCACGGGGCTGTCATCTACCTCGGCACGATCTCCAAAACGCTCTCGCCGATGCTGCGTATCGGCTACCTCGTCGTCCCGACGGAATTGCAGGAGGTCTTCGCTACCGCCAAACAATTCGCGGACCGGCATTCGCCGGTGGCTGAACAGGAGGCTCTGGCCTGTTTGATCGAGAGTGGCGGCTACGAAAGCCATGTGCGGCGCGTGCGCAGGCTAAACGGCGAGCGTCGGGAGACGTTGTTGGGCGCCTTGCGGCGCAGCTTCGGAGATCGCATCGCTGTCCAGGGAGCAGAGGCCGGTCTGCACGTCGTCGTTTGGTTCGACGAACTGCCGCGATCGCGGGAAACGACCCTGGTCGAAGCCGCCCGAGGCGCGGGCCTGGGGCTACACCTGATCTCGCCCCTTTACGAGCGGCAGTCGGACGAAGGCCACATCGATCGCATGGGGCTTGTCATGGGCTATGCCGCCTTGAGCATTCGGCAGATCGAGAAGGGCGTTGAGATCCTGCGAGCGGTTGTCAAGCAGGTGCAAGATGCGTTGCCGGGACACGGTGGCTAAAACGGCGGGGACGTGGCGTGCTGGCGAGGAAACCGACCCTTGGGCTGAACCGCATTTCGTTTGCAAGCCAACTGGACTGGGAAAACGCCATGCAACTGGTGCTGTTGATCAGGCCAGTTTGGCGGCAGATTTTCGTGCGAGACGAATTTCCGAGAGCGATGCATGACCCGGCAAGGAAAGCTGCTTCACATCCATATCGCGCCCGCTGCCTCCTAATGAAATGGAGGATCTGGCGGAGGCGTAGCTTGTTGCCGGCCGAGGCGGGCTCGAGCACCCGCAAGAGATAATCGACGATCTCTACCAGGCCTTGTCCACGGCCGAATGATGGAATTATCCAGCGCATGGTGCGGCATGCACCATGCCGATGCCAGAAGATCTGGACGCTCGACAAGCACCTTTCTTCAAACATTTCCCGAACCACCCGCAGCGCAAAGCCTCCCCATGAGAAAAGAGCATCCCATGTCTTTCACGCCATTGATTGCCCCGAGATCAAGGCCCGCTACCGGGATTTTCATCTGATCAGCATTGTGGTGCGGAACGCTGGAATCGCCGTGCCGGATGCACAGGCGTTGAACGACACGATTGCGGCGGCGGAACAGGCGGCGCTTCGCGATGACGCCCAAAGGGACGCGCGTCTTGCGGCGTGGGCCGTTGCCTACGAGGCTTTCGGCACAAAAGCCAATCGAACGCCGTGCTCGGCCGCCGCGCTTCTCAAGCGGGTGCGGAAAGATGGCTCTCTCCCGCGGATTTCCCCACTGGTTGATGCCTACAATGCCGTCAGCGTGTTGTATGGCGTTCCGATTGGCGGGGAGGATCTCGATCTCTACCAGGGGGTCCCGAGACTTTTAATTGCGAAGGGAGCGGAGCCATTCGACACGATCCAGCAAGGTGAAATGGTAACCGAGCATCCCGAACCGGGCGAAGTCATCTGGTGCGATGATGCCGGTGTCACGTGCCGCCGCTGGAACTGGCGGCAGGGGCGGCGCACCATGGTCACGGCCGATTCCCCCGCCATGTGGCTCGTGCTGGAAGCCCTCGGCCCAATGTCAGCTAAACAGATGACGGCCACCGGAGAGCATCTGATGGGACTTATCCCAGCGTTGTGCCCGGGGTGCGCGAATCGAAACCGCGCGGATCGACGAGTCCACTACATCTCGTGTCCCTTAGGGCATGGCCCCACCTTCCGGAAAAACACCCCACTCAGCCCTGTCCGGATCTGGCGCTCCTTGCTCGCTCCGCTGGCCTACACAGTTGATTGCGAACGACCCAGAACGGCTCTCGAAAACGAGCGTCGAACGAAATCAGATCACCGTTTGTTCTCCCTTAGCGTTGTTTGGCGTACTTTTATCGCGATGCCTCCAGTGGGGATGGTCCAAATTGCGCAAGCTCGGTCGAGTGATCGCGGAGAAGCTTAATGTCGACTAAATCGAAATTCATGGAGCGGTACGGACAACGGGTGCGAACCCGGGACGTCGTCCCGGTGTCGTCAGGCTCTCCCGTCCGACTGAGCCTCAGTTTTCTTCACGGCGCGAATACTCCTGAGGCCGCCCGGATTCTCGTTAAGAGACAGCTGCCGCTCAGGACGGCCCACGCGATACTCACGGAGATGGTCGATCACGGCAAGGCGTTCGTGACGGTTCCTTGCGTCGACGACCTATTGGCACTGAAGAATGAACTGTCGTCCGCAGGCGTGATCGCGAAGGTTCATGCGCCGCGGCCGACAAGTGTTCGCGAAGTCCGGGATCGCACGAAGCTCTCTCAGGAGGCATTCTCCGTGAGGTATGGCCTCGATCTGGCAACGCTTCGAAACTGGGAGCAAGGTCGCTCGAAACCGGATGCAGCGGCGAAAAATACTCTCCTTGGACCATCGCCCGGAATCCGGAAGCAGTCGAAGAATCGCTGGACATGGAGGACGGAGTGGCTGCCCCTTCGCCCTAAGGGGGCCGATCACTTCGGCGCGCGGCAATTCGGCCGCCAGCGCGATGGCCGGCCGCCGCGCGGTATCGACAGCGCGCGAGCCTCATGCGTCAGACGCCTTCCTTGGCATGTCGCACGCCAGATCCCAAACATGATTCCATCGCAACGAGCTGGTGACGGAAGCAGTGTCTGCACTTTGGAAACGAGCCATTTGCGTTCTCATGGACGTCGCGACTCGTCTCGTCCAGTAAAAGTCGCAATCATTGCCAATTGCGATGTTCCGCAGTCAGCTGGCCGTTTATTTTCCTAAGATCTGCATTATAGGCCGGGGTGTTGTCGCCGTTTCGGCGGGTAAGATGGGATAGGCGACCTCGGGTGCCTTTCCGGTCAGCGAGTTGAGGAAGGCAACAAGCAGGTCGACTTCTTCGTCCGCCAGTACCACGCCAAGCTGGGTGGTTCCCATGATGGCAACGGCCTGTTTCAGATCCCAAACCTTGCCCGAATGAAAGTATGGCGCGGTGAGTGCAACGTTGCGCAGCGGCGCCACGCGGAAAACATAGGAATCGTCGGCTGCATTGGTGACCGCAAATCGGCCTTTGTCTTTTTCCGGCAGGACCTCGGCGCTGGGCTGTTCCACGAGGCCGAATGGGTAATAGGCTTCCCCACCAACGTTGATACCGCCATGGCAGGACGAGCAGCCTTTGTCCATGAAAAGCGCCAGGCCCTGTTTCTGTTCGGAAGTCATGGCGGCGTCATCGCCATTCAGGAAACTGTCGAAGGGGGCCGGCGTGACCAGTGTCGCCTCGAAGGCTTCGATTGCCTTGGCGAGGTTGTCGAAGGTGACCCGATCGGCTTCAGCCGGAAAAGCTGCATCGAACCACTCGACATATTGCGGCATGGACTTGAGCGTGGTGATGACTTGGCCCGGTGTATTGGCCATTTCGATCCCGGCTTGGACCGGTCCCTTCGCCTGAGCCTTCAGGTCTTCGGCACGACCATCCCAGAACTGGGCGATGTTGAAGACAGCGTTCAGTACAGTCGGCGCGTTGCGCTGTCCCTTCTGCCAACCATGGCCGATCGAAGTTTCGTGATTGTCGTCGCCGCCGGTGGCCAGGTTGTGGCACGAGTTGCACGACAAGACGCCTGACGCAGAGACGCGTGGATCGAAGAACAGTGCCTTGCCGAGAGCGATCTTTTCCGGGGTGATCGGGTTGTTGGCGACTGCCGGCGTGGTGGATGGCAAAGCCCTGAAGGTGGCCAGTGCCGTTTCTCTGAGGTCTGTGGGGATCGAATCCGCAGCAAAAGCGGTGGCTGCCAGCAAAGGGACAGCCATCGTACTGAATAGGATTTTCATAAATGATCTCCCTGCGTCGTCCACGCAGCCACTCTGGGATACGCAGCCCATGAACGCCCTGCGCTAGATCAGCTGCGGGAGAGGACCGGGGTCTGACACCTGCTTTCGCGGCAGAGCTGGGACCCTCTTGGAAGTGATCGCTCTTCTCGATTGGACTCCAGAGAGGAGGAGGATCCCTGCTCGGCAACCTTCGGCGCCGGAGCCGTGCTCCGGTTCTCTGCGCCTTCTACCAAGAAGAAATCGGGTCCGCCGCCGTGTCAGATTTCGGTTGGGGGCCGGTTATCTGTTCCGCTGCAGGTCCTGCTCGATTTCCGGGCCTTCGCCAGATCGACGTTGGCCCAAACGATCCGCGATCGCGTCTTGTGGCACCCTTTGCGGGACAATCTTATTTTCGACTGTGGAGGGCCGTTTGGGGTGAGCGAAATTAAACGAATTTCAAAGGGCGCCCAAGTAGCTGTTTTGATTAGCTTGTGAGGCCTATAGGCTCCATCGAGCGAATATTGGCAGACGATGGAGCACAATTTTGGATTCGTTATCATCTTGCTTCAATGGGACAACTGCTTTGCAATAACTACACGGCAATTTACCATCATGAATTTGATAGAACCAAGTCCCATGCAGTGATTTTCACATCGGAAGCGTTGCAGGCCTGTCGCGAGAAGTTGATTTTAAAATACAACAAGATGATTAACATCGCCATAGGGCCCAAAATATTGTTTGTTAGCTATAGTACGCTCCAGATGCCGGCGAAATCTCGATACAATAACCTCGTCGGCGTACCCGCTCCAGCCTCACATACGGCTGCGACGCCTATACTTGCGCTTTTCCACTGCCCGACATGCGGGCAGCGAGCCATTGCATCGCGGAGGTTGCATCTTCCAATATGGCGACCTGTTCCCCAAAGCGGAAAAAGTCTTGCGCGCTGCGCTCGCAGGTATTCGTCCGTTGTATGCATCAAAGCACGCCCTAAGGGCGGCTTCGTAGATGCGGTCTCTGCGATCTTCTGGCCCTTCGTTGAGGAAAATCGATAGCATCCGCAGGACTGGCAATCTCTTGCACGATATGCGCTGGACGTCTTACGAAAAGTGGGCTGCTGAAAGTCCCTGAGCTCATTCGTTCCTCCCGACCTGCTGAACCGCTAGTTTGCGTAAGGCGCCTCCTCTACACCCGCCCACCATTGCGGAATGTGTTGTCACAGCGATAGCGGTTCAATAGCAAAGCAGCGGCGTGATTTCCTCGGTTTACCAGCGGGCCAATCCCTAACATCCTGCTGCGAGAGCGGCTCACCGGATGAATCTACATCGTTTCGACCATTGCGAACCAACGCTTGATAGTTCCTCCGCGCCACCAGGAAGCGGGCCACTGCTCTGCCACCGATTTCACAGCCAAAAAGAGGATGGCGAAACAGAAATAGCCCGCTTCGTTTCGAGATCACTGGTCATTTCGGCGCAAAGCTTACGGCCGAGACGCGCCTGAAAATGCGCAAGGACCGCGGCAGGTCGCCAACAACGGGCGGATCAACGTTCACGACGGCGGATACCGCGCCATAGAATCTCGCTGGGCGAGCATCACAATAATCATGTTGAGACCTTTGTTGCTTTCAGCGGCGACCGCCACTATGAAGCGACGCTTCGCCGACTGTGTTTCACGCCGCCTGGAGAGTTTCATGACAGAAGAAGCCGAAAAAAACATCGACACCCTCATCGAGCTCACGGCCGATGTCGTCTCAGCCTATGTCTCCAACAATCCGATCCCGGTGGGGGATCTCCCTGCCCTCATCGGCCAAGTGCACGCGGCTCTGAAAGGGACGGCCGAAGGTGTCTCTGCAGAAGAGCCGGTTGCCCTTACGCCTGCAGTCCCGATCAGGAAGTCGGTCACACCGGACTACATCATCTCCCTTGAGGACGGGAAGAAATTCAAATCGCTAAAGCGCCATCTGTCGACCCACTATGGGCTGACGCCGGATGGATATCGGGCCAAATGGGGCCTGCCGGCGGATTATCCCATGGTCGCGCCGAACTACGCCGCGGCGCGCTCGTCATTGGCCAAGACGATGGGGCTCGGCCGCAAACCGAAAGCGCCGGAAGCGCCGGAGCCGACGAAGCGAACCCGCAAGAAGGTCGCGGCTTGATTTCGGCAATCGAGATTCGTTCTGGAGCGTTGCAGACATCGGCTTAATCTGCGCGTCATATAAAAAGGCGGGGCCAACCCCGCCTTCCTTTCAAACAACTTTGTTTCATGAGGAATTCGCGACGCCTGCAGCAATCTGCTGCCCTCAGTTTTTGCTCGCTCCTATCGAGCGGCCGTGAGGACCTCCGGACCTACGCGCCCACTCTTGCCAAGACGCAGGAGAAAATTTCAACCAGCTTTGCTGAGGCTGCCAGCGGAGGATTTGCCGGTGCGGCGATCCTGCTCGATCTCATAGTTGATCTTCTGGCCGTCAGCGAGGGTCGAGAGGCCCGCGCGTTCGACAGCGGAAATGTGGACGAAAACATCCGGACCGCCATTGTCGGGCTGGATAAATCCAAACCCCTTGGTGCTGTTGAACCACTTTACCGTTCCAGTAGGCATATACGTGTTCCTCCTTAACAATTGCAACGTTGGGCAGGCCATTAGGCCTGCCCGACTCATAGCCGAGACTTGGGCGCAGCAAAAAGCGAAAAATTGTTAAGCCCCGATCAGCTGGCGCACTCCATTTTGGCCGTAGTCGCCAGCAAGCACTGTCCCACACTACCGCTCGAGCATGGCCGGAAGCGCCCGATCCTTCCAACGCTCCTCAGCGCCACGTCTAGGGCTGGTGCTTGGAGGCACGGGCCGTAAGGCCGACCGCTGCTCGTGCCGCCAGGTCAAAGGCCGGGTAGTTCACGGAGCTACCTTCGTGCATAACGGGTTGGCAAGCGCTTGAAGGAGTTTCGAATTGGATTGTTTCAAGAGGGTCGAGGGGTTGATCAATGCCACCAGCGTGGAAGCGATCGATAACGCGCGCGTTTTGCTGGACCAGTTCAAGGGCAAGTCAGAAACAATCGCCCAAGCGATCGATGACTTCCTACTTGATTTCATGACCTTGCTGTTTGTGGTAGAAGCTACCCGCGAGCGGTTCCACAATCCGGCGAGGCGGTTGGCGCGCATCAGATTGAGCAGGATCAGGCTGTTACTCACCCGATGCTCTTGACCTTAGGGACCACGCCGCCAGGGATGCGTTTGCAGCCGCAAAGAAGGCAAAATCTGTTCGCCGGCAAACCGAGCACAGCCAGGCGGTATTTACGCAGATGAATTCGATCGCGACCGCCAAATTCTCCTGTTTGGTACCCAGCGACGACGGCAAGCGCGGACAGCTTCCGTGCTGCTGTCCTCCAGCGACAAACGTGCCTGCATGCCCCATCCAGGGCGAGCTCGACGGTTGTTTCTTACGTTTGACCAAGGTCCCGCGCAAACACTCCCCTTTCCCGCAGCAACTCATCAGGCTCAACGGCCTCGCGGCAGGCGCATTACGCCAGAAGCGCGCAACCGCATTGTTTTTTCCCGCCCGAATCCTACGATCTTCGTTTTCCAGCGCCTCGCGGATATCGCCCAACTCGCCGATTTTTGGATCAGATCCGTCCTAGCGCGCGAGCAGGCTCCGCGCTCGAGTTCGCTACGCTCCTCGCGCCTCTGCCGTTCATCGACCCGGTCTGGCTGTCGAGGACAGGGTTCCGCTGGGGCGACCAACATCTCCATTCTCACCGTCAGTGCAGCGGCCATTCGAAGCGCATCCTATACCCTCCCCGGCAGCGCGCCCAATCGTCTTCCGAACGAAGAAGATATTCTCAGCCGCGCGCGTCGCGTTCGGCCCTGTCCGATGTCCGACAATGTCGGATGCGCAACATGGCAGAGCCCGATTTTGTCCACTGCCTCGAACGGTTTTCTGATCTGGCACGGTGCATGCTTGGTCATCCGCAAGGCGTCGCGGACCAAGGAGAATCCGTCCCATGATCACCTCACCAAGAAATACCGCCGCAGGTCTCCTGGGTCCATCCAAAGATGAGGCTCGAGTAAGGCCTGGCCCCATGAAGAGCTTATTCATCTGGCTCGGTGCTGCCCGCCGATCCTCCCACGGGGGGAGACTGGGACGCAGCGCCTTCATCAAAATGAGGAACAAATCACTTTGCCTCGAACCTTGCCTTTCGACCAGCCACCACAACCGGAGCCATCGATCGTCCGCCTGGCTGCGCAACGCGTTCATTGCCACCGCGCTGGCCCTGGTAACGACCGCTCCGGCTCTGGCCGCCACCGCCGGCGGCAAGGTGACGGATTTCCTGCTCGACAACGGCATGGAAGTGGTCGTCATCCCCGATCACCGCGCGCCGATCGTCACTCATATGGTCTGGTACAAGATCGGCAGCGCCGACGAGCCACCCGGCAAATCAGGCCTTGCCCATATCCTCAAGCATCTGATGTTCAAGGCGACGACCAACCACGCCGCCGGCGAGTTCGACCGAGCCGTCTCAGCCATCGGCGGCTACAACAACGCCTTCACCGCCTATGACTACACCACCTTCGTCGAGACGGTGGCGCCCTCGGCGTTGGGTGAGATGATGCGCTTCGAGGCCGATCGCATGTTCAACCTCATCCTCAACGACGATGATATCAAGACCGAGCGCGACGTGATCCTGGAGGAGCGCCGTTGGCGCAGAGAGACGAACCCGCAGGCTCTGCTGGACGAGGAGGTCAACGCGACGTTGCGGCAGAACCAGCCCTACCGCATTCCGGTCATCGGCTGGATGCAGGAGATGGAGAAGCTGAAAACCGACGCATTCACCATCTACAACAAATACTACCGACCGAACAACGCCGTGCTGGTGGTGGCCGGCGACGTAGAGCCGGAGACGGTGAAGGCGCTGGCCGAGAAGACCTATGGCAAGGTTGTGCGCGGGCCGGACCTGCCCCCGCGCAACCGCCCGGTCGAGCCGGAGCAGAACACCAGGCGCACAGTGACGCTGACCGATGCGCGCGTTTCGGTGCCGAGCTTTTCCACTCAATGGGTGGTGCCGTCCTATCATACGGCAGAGCCCGGCGAGGCCGAGGCGCTCGACCTGCTGGCCGAGATCCTCGGCGGCGGTAACCGCAGCCGGCTATATCAGGAGCTTGTCGTCAAGCAAGGCATAGCCTCGGCGGCCGGCGCCTCCTTCCAGGGCACCATGCTAGACGACACCAATTTCACCATCTCCGGCTCGCCGCGCAGCGATGCAAAGCTCGTCGATCTCGAAGCGGCGGCCGTTGCCGAAGTCGCCCGGATCGCCAAGGATGGCGTCACCAGCGACGAGCTGGACAAAGCCAAAGACCGCTATATCCGCTCGGTGATTTTTGCGCACGATGAGCTGGACCACATCGCCAACATTTATGGCAAGACGCTCACCACCGGTGGCAATGTGAAGGACGTGCTCGAGAGGCCTGACCGCGTCCGCAAGGTCACCATCGACGAGGTCAAGGCCGTCGCCGCGCGTTATCTGGTGCTCGACCATTCGACCACAGGCTATCTTTTGCCGCAGCAACAGGCGGGGAATTGATCATGAGCTCCATCCCCATGCGCATGCGCCGCCCGGTCTTCCCTTCACACTTGTGGAGAAGGGAAGACCTGGCGCGCCTTCGCCACCCTGTTCCTCTCCATCCTCTTCCTCATCGTGCCGGCGCTCGCCGCCCGCGCGATGAATATCCAGGAAGTCAATCGGCACGGGGCACCACCGCCTGGCTGATCGAGGATCATACGGTGCCGATCATCGCCATCCGCTTCGTCTTCGACGGCGGCACCGCGCAGGAACCCGGCCGGCAAGGAAGGCCTCGCCAATTTAATGACCGGCCAGCTCGCCGAGGGCGCGGGCGATCTCGACAGCGACGCCTTCCAGGTCAAGCTCGACCATGCCGGCGTCGAGATGAGCTTCGGCGCGCAACGCGACGGCATCAATGGGTCGATGCGCATGCTTTCCGACCAACAGGATGCTGCTATCGATCTGCTAAGGCTCGCGGTCAACAGACCGCGCTTCGACCAGGAGACGGTCGACCGCATCCGGGCCCAGATTTTCTGCGGCATCATCGCCAATGAGCGCGACCCCGAGACGATCGCCCAGCGCAAATGGCGGCGCGCGATCTACGGCAGGCACCCTTATTCGAGGCCGGACGAAGGTACCAAAGTGAGCCTCGGCCGGCACAACGCCGGCCGATCTCGGCGCCTTCCACCAGGCGACTTTCGCTCGCGACGGGCTCCATGTTGCAGTGGTTGGCGACATCGACTCCAAGACGGTAAGCGACAAGCTCGACCAGCTGTTCGGCGATTTGCGCGAGAAGCAGACGCTTTCCCCCGTCGGCGATGTCGCCGCAGAACTCGGACAGCAGGTGGAGGTGAACTACGACCTTCCGCAGACCTCGCTGGGATTGGCTTTTCCAGGCGTCAAGCGGAGTGCGCCGGACATCTTCGCCGCGGAGCTGATGAACGAGATTCTAGGTGGCAGCGCCTTCACCTCGCGGCTGTTTGATGAAGTGCGGGAAAAGCGCGGCCTTGCCTATGGCGTCCGCTCTTAGCTGGTCGATGACGAGCATTCTCATGCGCTGCTGGTTACGACAGCGACACGCTCGGACCGAGCCGCCGAAACGCTGAGCATCGTGCGACAGGTGGTGAAGGATATGGCGGAAAAGGGGCCGACGGAGGCCGAGCTCGACGCAAGCAAGAAACAGCTGATCGGCGCCTTTCCCATCGACAATCTGCATTCCTCCAGCTCGATTGCAGCCAGGCTGGTCGATCTGCAGCTCGACAATCTCGGCATTGACTACATCCAGCGGCGCACCGCCCTCGTCGATCAGGTGACGCTCGACCAGGTCAAGGCAGCGGCGAAGAAGCTGCTTTCGGCCGAGCCCGCCATTATGGTCGTCGGCCCGCCGCTGGGGGCAAAGGATAAGCCCAGGACCCAATTCGACCTTCCTTCTCCCTTGTGAGACTTTCTCATTAGGGGACGAAATTGGTTCAGTGAGGTAAACGGGATCTGTTTAAAGGCCCGCGGAGCGGTTTTCGCGGGCATTGCGAGGCATTCGTCGGTTCAGGCGGTCGATTATTCTGGCGCGCTCCTCCTCAGTCCAGCCTCTCTTCGAGTGGATAGAGGACGCCGATCGTTGTCCGCACATTGTAGGCGCAGGCCACATGCACCGCGTGCGCGTGGCGAAGCCGACGACCGATTGTTCAGTCTTTAGGTTTAGTGAGAACCGCGAGCCATCGACTAGGCGGCGATCAGGATCGCCCGTCTTTCAGTGGTGTACGTCCCGTCACCCTGCATGGCGATCGGACATTTACGCCCGGGAAGGCGATGAAACACACTCGTCATAGACCGTCTCTCCTTGACTTCATGCGCTCACAGCACTAACACGAGAATAGTCTTGCAGGCAACATCTTCCTGTCTTGAGAGGCTGTTATGTATTTTTGACGCTTTTCCGCATTGCTCACACGATCTAACGGCCGTGTTCTAATAAGCTTTGTATTACTTTCTCGCGATTCTTCCCCGCCATTTCGGCTGCAGCAGATTTCGATTTCAAGGCGGCCGTAGTCCGCCCTCAACCCAGTATCGAATTTGAGGCATGTCGATAACGCCGTCCGCATCATGCCTCGGTTGAAGACCAGATGCTGCATCGGAATCAATCGCAGTTCTATCCATCAGCGGTTCTGCGCGACGGCTTGCCCTCGGCCGTTTGGTGTCAACGATTGTGCCAAGTTCATCGAGGGGTAGTAACGCCTCGAACAATGCGGTTTTGGTGGTAAACACTACTGATTCCGAATATATTCGATATCTTTGCAATCAAAAACAAGCAAGCTTTCGGATTTTACCACCGTATTTGGATAAACTTCTAAGCACCTCATCGTTCTGTTATTGTAAATTCTATCTCCCACATAGAAAAACCCTATCTTCAGGTTTTTTATAAGCGAACGCGTGTTCGTTGGGATAACGAATGAAGTCACTTTCTCAAGCTTTAAATGCTCGAAAGCAAATTGGACTACTGCCCTGCCGGCCTCGACCGCGATCCCCTTCCCGGAGGCCGCAAGGTGGAGGGCGGTTGCGATTTCCACGTTATTCGGATCTTCGGGCAAATACGGGCCGCTGTACATCAATCCACAATAGCCAGCGAATTTTCTGGCAAGGCCTTCATCTTTGAAGAACACCATCCATTTGCCGAAATGATTGTGCTGCCAATGATTGATGAACTGATTCAGTACAGCTTTCGACTGCTCTATCGTCGGATAAACACCATCCCCGATGGCGTTTACCACGAACGGATCGCTACGGAGTCCATGTAGAAGAAGCTCGTCGCTATGCGACGGCGGCCTTAGGATTAGACGCGGCGTTTCTAGGATGTACACGAGAAGAGTCCTTTCTGAGCCGGCACTTATAATTGAGCGGCACGCGGAGCAAACGTGGAACTATGATCTCCTAGAATGCGCGTTCGTTGGATTAAAGTTCTAAGAAATCTCTGCAACAATCTTATTTCCGGGATGCTGAAGTTTCTTTAAATTCGCTGAGAGGCACGTCCATTGCACGCTTATGATGTTGCTGAAGTCACCCAAGGAGTTGCTTTCCTGCCTGGGCGCGAGAAGTCGAGAATGACATCCTTGGTTTAGGTACATAGGCCAGCAGGGTTCTTCCGAGAGCTGACCGGCGGCGCAGTTCAGCTCGCGCTGGCGCAAGATCGTCAGCATTTTGGCGCGGTAGGTCGTCCGCACCGGCGGGTACCGACAGGTGCATGGGAAGAGCCAGCAATGTCGGCTCTGGCGGTCCCTCCTTGTCGCACGACGCACGGTCCTCAATGAAATGCGGACGATCGAGAGCGTAGTCAGACCGATTCTGCGAGGGCCGGCCATCAAGCTCGGCACGCCAAGCCGTGCAGGCTTCGCCGATCGCGTGCGCGAACTGATTGGCGCAGATACGGTCGTCATGGCGCTTGTCGAGCCGCTTCTGGCGAGCGTGGCCACGATGCTCCGCGAGTTCGGGCGACTGACAAAGCAGGTCGTCAATATGCCCGCAAAGAGCTAGTCTGTCGGCGACTGGTGAGCGTTCCAGGTGTGGGTGCAACAACTTCATAATGCCCGCTATCAGTCGGTCGCGCATACCGGCCAGCATCAGCGCCATCTGGCGGTCGGCTGTCTTCTCCAGCACGAAGCGCATCATCGGCCGGCTCATCGCCTCGGACAGCGCTTCGGCATCAGCCGCATCGTTCTTGCCTCGCTTGACGTATGGCTCGACGAACTGCGGCGGAATCAGCTTCACCTCGCGGTTAAACGACTGCAGCAGTCGCGCCCAATAGTGCGATCCGCCGCACGCCTCGATCGCAATCACTATCGGCGGCGCTTTCTCGAAGAACGCTACCATCTCCTTGCGCCGAAGCTTCTTCGCAGAACCGGGTCTTCAGCCGCGTTCACACCATGGAACTGTGCTTTGACGTATCCACCCCAATTCGAATAATCTGTTCCACGGACGGTCTCCTTTGCTTGAGATCTTCAACGACCTCATTCTGGCACATCGATGCCGTGCTGGCAGCCGTCCACACCAACACGACTACAAGCGCAACGGCACCACCATTCTGTTTGCCGCACTCAATGTGCTCGACGGCTCGGTCATCGGCCGCAGTATGCAGCGCCACCGCCATCAGGAGTTCATCCGCTTCCCCAACGAGATCGACGCCGGAGTGCGGGCCAGCAAGGTCGTTCACGTCGTCCTCGATAATTACGCCGCCCACAAACAGCCCAAGGTCCGCGCCTGCCTGACCAGGCATCGGCGATGGACCTTTCACTTCGTTCCGACATCCTGCTCCTGGCTCAAGGCCGTCGTAGGCTTCTTCGCCCAGCTGACGCGCCGCCGCCTGAAGCACAGCGTCTTCCACTCCGTCGTCGACCTTCAGGCCGCCATCAACCGCTTCATCAAGGAACATAATCAGGCGCCTCGACCCTTTCTCTGGAAGGCCGATCCCAACCATATCATCGCCGCCGTCAAACGTGGGCACCAAACGTTGGAATCAATCCACTCTCATGATTGCTGATAATGGCCTTTGAAATAAGCTGCAGCCCGCCAATCCGATCGGCGGTCGAGGCGCTTGTACGGCGGATATGACGTGCAAGAGGCGGGACTTGAACGTCGGTCAACAATCTCTCATCCGCGGGTCGGGCCGCATGACCGGGTTTCGTTTGGGGCTGCCTCTATCCTAGATGGCGAGCGTCGAGGCTCATAGTGGAGACCAGGGCTCCCCGGCATTGTCCCGCCTCCAGCGCCGCATATCGCGCCGAGGCTGATCTTGGGTGTTGCGATCTCCTCTGCTGGCTGTCCGTCAAATAGCGGTCACGCCGCCTTTGGCGCGGATTGAACCGTGCAGGCGATCGACCAGATGAAGCCGACCATCTCGCGTGCGATGGCGACATTGACGACGTTGGCATTCTTGCCGCGCGCTCAGCCGACGGTATCGGGTGGTAGTGGGTCAATTTGAAATTTTGCCGAAGTAGCTGAAGATGCCAATAGTGCTCACCGCCCGTGCGGCGATGAACATCCAGGAGGTGAAATCTGAAAGGCATCAACGCCTGGCTGCTGAAGGACCATACGGTTGCAAGTTGTCGGATGTTCGACAAAGTCGGACATGAGACGCAGCGCCGTCAGAGTGATCCCATTGTTCTAAAATGATTTTCTCATTTGGCACGACACATGCGTGGTTATCCGCAAACGCGCTGCCGTGCCGCACGAACGAGAAGAACTTAGCCATGATCACGCCCGCCGAACATGCGGTCGCCGTCGCAAAAACTGAGCTTTCCCGAGCCGGCGGAAGACTTTGGGCTTTCATTCTTCAGGTTGTCCGGACATGAGCACAATTGATCCCCGCCCCCGCTAAATGCTCGACGGCAAAGTGAGAACAGGTCGATGATTGCGAGCACGGCGCAAATAATGTGTGCGCGGTCCCACGCAAACTGCGCATGAGCGCTCGGCCAATCTCACGCAATTCGAGCAAGAGTTTTCGTAGTTCAGTGCATCATTTCTGAAGAGCAAGGAGAAAATATCATGACGAGAAAGCGAATGGGCGTGGCGCGGGGAGTAACAGCGGCCGTCATGCTCATGGTGGTGGGACAGCAGGCCGTCGCGGCGGAGCTTGCGCAAGCCGCGAGCGTCCCGGAGGCAGGAACCTCGGTCACGGAAGCGCCAAGCCCTTGGCAGATCCGTCTGCGTGCGTTGGGGGTCGTCACTGAGGATTCGGGCTACGTCAATGCAGTGCCCGGCTCCGATCTCTCCTATTCGAACACGGTGACGCCGGAACTCGATATCTCCTATTTCTTCACGGACAACATCGCCGCCGAGCTCATACTCGGCACCACCTATTCAAACATCGAGGGCCAAGGAACGATCGGCGGGCTGGGCAATATCGGCAAGGTTTGGCTGCTGCCGCCTACGCTCACATTGCAGTATCATTTTACCGATTTCGGCGCTTTCAAGCCCTATGTCGGCGCCGGCGTGAACTACACGATATTCTATAACCACGACGTCGGCAGCGCCGACGCTCTCAACGTTAAGAACACGTTCGGCACCGCGCTGCAGGTCGGGTTCGACTACATGGTGGATCAGCACTGGGGCGTCAACTTCGACGTGAAGAAGCTTTTCCTCAAGCCAGACTTCGACGTCACGGTCGACGGCGCGAAGCTGACGGGGAAGGCTGCGCTCGATCCGTGGTTGATAGGCGCAGGTGTCACCTACCGCTTCTGATACGCAACGCGAAGGCGGCCTGCTGAAAGCCGATCTGAAATGAAGGGCGCCTGGTGCGCCCTTTTTGCCGTCGGCCCTGCACAGGCGAATTGATCCGATCATTCGAGGAGGCTGTCTTGTTGCCCGCAGGCGAGGAAGTGTCGAAATCGGAGCAACGTTCTGATCAACTTATCGATGACCATGCGACGCATAGCAGCCGATTGTGGGCAACACTTTGAGAAGCCGTTGTCGAGAGCGCGGCCTCCCCCCCTTCCAACGGACAGGCAAGTAACCCCTGGTAAGCGCGGCCTCGACTAACGCCTGAAAAGGAGTGCCTAGACGCGCCTCGGAGCAGCATGGCTTTGCCGTTGTTGATGGAACGCTGCAGCCAGACTGTTTGCCGACAACGTTCCCCAGACGTGATGTCTGACCTACACGCCTCGTAGAGCATTGCTTGCCACAGCTGGCCTGCCAACGGAACTTTCGTCGGGTGGCGATTAGAGTCTCGGCGGTTTTAATCGCCATGGGTCGTGTTTTTCGGCTCTTCGTGGGCTACCGCTGTAACCATTTCGCCGAGACCGCCTAAGCGTGCCGAAGAAAGGCGCCCGGGTCACAAGCGCCCGGCGCGCGCCCGAAGGCGGGCGTCGTTAGGAGCTGGCCGAAGTTCCCGTTTGTGTCGAAGCTGATTGTGAATGCTATGCTCCGCGGTGGTTTTATTAATTCGCAGGGGTCAACGCTGAATGCCTCGCGAGTCGTCCAAGCACACTGACGCTTGCAGAGACGCGGGCGCGCTCGATTGAGCCCACATAGCGCATGCTAAGGTCCGCGCGTGCAGCCAACTCTTCGTGCGTCAGATCTTGTTCATGGCGCAAGCGACGCATGTTAATCGCCATGACCTCTTTGAGATCCACAGGCCAGATAGGCGCTGAAAAGGAATTATCGTTCTAGGAATGATCGTTCCTATTCTTTATAGTTCGCAATTGGTGAAGGGGCTCGCTCGGCCGCAACCGGCCGATCGCCACGATCTGCCCGAGATCAAACAGACAAACGGCGCAGATGAACCCAAACGTTGCCGACGAAGTCCCTTGGTCGGAGAGCCTCACGAGTTACGACACGGAGCATTTCACGACCTACCTGCGGATCCTGGATGCCTGTGCCGACAACGCCAGCGAAGAGGAGATGGCCGATCGCATTCTCGGCATCGACCCGTCCATTGAACCGGTCCGCGCCCGCAAGGCTCTTCGCAGCCATATCGACCGGCGAACTGGATGTTGACTGGCTACAAGGAACTGTTCGCCGGCTGACCCACAGCGCGGACTGTCATGCTCTTCAAACAAGGGAGTTCAGATACCCGCCATTCATGAGCGCACGGCCACGAGAGACGGCGCGGCGGATGCGATCGCGCAGGTGATCGTGAGGATCGCTCCAGTCGGCGTGTACGCGCCTTGGACCGATCAGCGCTGCCCGACAAGAGCCAGCATGTTCTTCTTCGTCATGCGGAGCGCAACTCCAGCTCGCCGTTTCGGGAGCGGATATCCTGCACCCTGTTTACCTGCGCACGGACGCGATCTGGCCGGCAGCACTTTCGAAGCATCGCCTGTCGGCGCTCGAGTGCCTCAATGCCCTTTGTGCTTACGGACAACTAGCACCGGCGCCCATAGTACCGGACCCTCAATGCCGCCGTTTTGTGGCACCGTGTTGAGTCTCACTTTTGACACTTCGAGATAGCCCGCCAGGGCGCGTGTGGCGCCGATCGTATGCGGCTCGCCGATCCCCTCGAGCGGCCAGCCGGCGCGACGAAGAATGCGCTCCATGCGCAAGTCGGTGACCGTGACGATGTGGCGGAGCCGGCGTGAGAGGCCGAACTCGATCACGCCGGCGAAGAGCTCGTAGGTGCCGAGAGCAATCCCGCCCGCTCCCCTTGGCTCGGATGAAGCTATATCGAGCGCGAAGCGGCTGCTTTCCCAGACGCACGGATCCTCAGGTGCAGCCTTTCCTTCCAACAGCACCCGAAAAGTGTCGCGAAGCATTGTCGGGCCCGTCGAGGGCAGAAGGCGGAGGCAAACCTCAACCCGACCCTCGAAACCGCGCAGCAACAAGTAGTGCGGTCTGAGCGCGTCAAAGGAATCGATCTCATAGCCGCCATTAGCTCGGACGGGGAAAATTCCCCCGCCATTGGAGACGATCCTTCACGCCAGGGCAGCCTGTGCAGTTGCGCAGGTGAAGCTGACTTATCAGTGAAGCGAAAGCCTGAAGCGGCGAGACGCGCAATCGCCTGTTTGGTGGTCGTCACGCCAAGCTTCTTGCGGACGTTGCCCAGATGAAACGCGGCCGTGTGCCGCGTGATCTCCAGGATGCAGCCGATATCCGGGGCGGACTTGCCGCCCGCGGCCCATTGTAGGCACTCGTATTCGCGCGGCGTCAACAACACACCGTCGACTATTCGATCGCCCGAAAGTCTGCGGCGGACGAACGTATGAAAACAGGTCGCGATGAGCGGAAGACCTTGTTCGTAGCGTTCCGCCACGCGAAAGAATGCAGGATCGGGCTTGTCAGCGGCAAAGGTCATTGCCGCAAAATTCCCTCGGCGATCGATAATCGGGATCGTCACGCCGCAGCAGATGCCGAACTGCGCTGCTTCCTCGAAAAACCTAAGCTGAGGCCCGCATAGATCAAAACTCTTTAGGTCAAACCCCCATCGAAATGGGGATTTGCCATAGCTTGCACGTACAATGACCGGGTCGACATTCTGATAGCGGTTCTCAAGATAGCGCCCTGTCCAGAGCGCCGGATAATTCGAGATCAGCATGGGCTTGCCATTAGACCCCGCCGGCAAGGAGAGGTAGGCAAAGGCGAGTAGATCGAGACGTGAGGCGACATCGGCCAGGGCTCCGCGAAAATCGCCCTCGTCGACACTTACCGACAGCTTTTCCAGGAACGTCTCGAAGACAAACTGCATATCCTTCGTCATTGTCCTGACTCAACGCCTCCATCTGTCTGCTGCGCGCCACCCTGACCTGGAGACGCCGCCATAAGCCGGCCCGCATAACCGCGGCCGGTTTCGCGGGGCATTGGCCGGGCTGACCGTCTTTACAGGATGCCGCGACGCTTGCATCATCTTCGCACCGGTCACCGCCAACCGCAGCTGCGCTGGACTCTTCGAGCGGCCATCTCGGAGACGCTACAGCATCTCCCCCCGCAAAGCGCAGTCGGAGAATCTTCTTGGGGTGAAATGAAATTGCCGCCCCTGCATCATGCAATCGTGAGAAGTCATCCTGCGCCACCATGGTCGGGCGCCATCAAAGCCGGCCTCAAACCAATGATTGCCGCGTGAACGTCGGTCGACACGGAAGAGGACAACGGGTAGGCGCATCTCGCCGCTTAGAGTGCTATGATAAGGACGTATGTTGCGCCGCTTTCTGATTCTTGGTGGGCAGATCGACTCCAAACTGCCGCTGTTTCCGCTAAATTCAAATACCAAGCTATCATCGCAAGCCGGGCCCAACCCAAGCCGGCACTATCGCTCGACACGGCTACGGCGACATTCCATTGAAGGCTCTGAAGCATTTTGCGAAGTGCGAAGCAGACGTAAACCCGCAGGCCATGGCAACGCCGATAGTGGGCATCCGCGTGCCTTCGATCAGGCGCTTCGCATGGTCTGCTGAGACAGTGACGCACTGGCGGAAGTCCTATATGGGAAGCGAATAAGCGTTCCAGCTGGCGCCGCGATACTCCGGTCCGTTGCGCGACCTCGTCCATTGCCAGCGGGAACTCTAAATTTTCTTCCATGATCCGCATTGCCATCATGAGCTTGTCGCTCACACCGGCAAAGGCAAGACCCGACTGCCCGGTCTGGCTGTTTGATCCTGAGCGTTGAGCTTGGACGGTCGCGTATCGGCGGACCTCCTGTGCAATATACGCGCCGGCATGGCCGCCGATCAGATCGACGGCCAGGTCGAAAGGTGCCACTTCTCTTGGGCAGGTTGAATACTGGCCGTCCATGACAAACAAGGAATCGCTTATGCGGGGTTGGTTGAACATTTCGGCGAAAGCAGCGAGCGGCGACCAGTGTATCGTGCGCGTGTGCCTGCAAGAAGGCCCTTCCGAGCAAGCAGCCATGTCGCTGTCCTAACCGCAGATATCGGCACCCCGCGACGTCCATCGTTCGCAGAAATCCGTTGAGCTCAGGCGTCAGTTGCTGTTCTACCGGCTCGCCCGGTCGATCGGCCGCCGCCGAAATTTTCGGCGTGGCCACCGACGTCATTGCGCTGATGTTGGCGGGTGCGTTCACTAGCCCGGATATCTCACATGCGGTACGGCGATGACCATTTCGAAAATGTCCTCGATATCTTTCCTGCGCAATCCAGCGCCTCAAAACGGCGCGGCTCCACAGTTGAAGCTAAGTGCACAAAAGCCGAGCGTCCGCGGTTCCATGCTAGTAAGTTATTGCTTGATAGGCGGCGTGGCATGGTGGACGACCTCGTTAGGCTCGAAATCCAACCGGCCGATGTCTCCCTTGATGATGGGGACGTAGTAGTTCGAATCGTAGGCGTCCTTGTTCTCGAGCACGCTGAAGAAAACGCCCACGACGCCGCTGGTCAGGTCGGCGATCTGTATTGGCCGCGACAGCCGCCATGGCCGAGCCAACGGCCGTCGGTGTTCGTTCGATTGCTGTAGCTTCCCGGGGTGCTGAATAGGGACCCCGGCTGGAGCGAGCACGCGATGAGGGAAGCGCTCCCCACCTCCTGATCGCCGATCCCTCTGCCGCGTCTCACAAAGAGCGAGCCGTATCGCGCCAAATCGCGCGCAGTGATGCACACGCCGCCATCTATGTCGGGAAGCCCTCCCGATCGGCGGTCATGTAAAGACAGTCCCCGATCCCGCCGCGTCGGCGATGTCCGCCAAATGGGAGCGCATCGTCCGGCCGCTCACCGCCTCAACGATATCGCCAGCACGTCGGTATTGGCGGACTTGTAGTCGGCGCGACCCGCTCGGTTGGTCGTATCCGGTGAGGTTATAGTTGCCACAAAGCTGCGCAACGAATGCTCGCGAGCGGATCGGCGGGCAGGCGCCAACCCAGCCTCCTGGTGGGCGGACACGGTGGAGCGCGAATTCGTAGTCCTCGCTGTCGTTCGCCGTCCATGTTGCCAAATTCCGCATACTCCATTCCCCTTTCGGTTGAGCGATTTGCCGTTCGGCGTGGCACTTTCCAACAAATTATGACGCGTGGTGGACGCGGGATTGCGCCAAAAGGAACTGGCTTTTGAAACGGGAGCGGCACGAAGCGGCGTGGTTTGGAATATTGTCAGCCTCTGCACCCCGAGCAGACTTGTGCGCAGGCCAATAAGGGATGCGGTCGGCAGCCAGCCTAGCACTTGATAGTCCTTCCCGAGACATCGACCTGCGGCAGCGGCGGAAAAGCTGCGGCTTTTAGCAACTCGCGAAACTCGGTCGGTTCATCGGCTGAAAAGGATCTTTGCGAATATCTTGCTTGAGACGACTCTTGGCAAATCGCTCACCGTTGGCTTCGCGATAGAGCTGGACCGAGAGTGTTATGACCTTGTCGATGATTTCAAGCGAGCGGTGGGCGGCCAAGCCGGTACCTAGTTGTAAGCTTTCAGAGGCGTTGTCCATTCGGAACCTGACCGAGGAGACTGGAGTTACCAAGCTTCAGCACTTACCGGAGGGTCCGAATGAACATCCACAAGAATGCCCATTTGACATCGTTGCGTCGAAGGAGATGGCTCTTTCGGTCATTGAGGGTCGTCTTTCCCAAGCCCTTGCGGCGCGGGCCTATGGTGTGTCGGCCAAGATCGTGGCGCGGTGGGTGGAGCGGTTCAAATCCGAGGGCCGGGCCGGCATGGTTGAATCGCTCGTCGCGTCCCAGGAAGCTTTATCGTCCAACCGAGGCAACCACCGTCGAGCGCATTGTCGCGCTGCGGCGGCAACGGCTTACCGGACAGCACGTCGGGGTTGCTGTCGGCGTCTCGTCGGCCACCGTCAGCCGAGCGCTTAGGCGGGCTGGCCTGTCATGGCTGAAGGATATCGAGCCGGCGAGCCAGTGCGCCGCTACGAGCGGGCGCATCCGGGCGACCTCATCCACTTCGATGTCAAGACGCTTGGCGTTTCGAAGCGGTTGACCGCATGACCGACGACGGAACCAGGCAAAGTTCGAGGCGAGGCAACGGGTGGGGTGCAGGATGGGAACATGTCCATGAGGACTGTCAGGAATTCTGTGCGCGAGGCCATGATGATGGAAAGGAGAGAATCATCACATGGCTATTGAGAAGGAACTTCTGGACCAACTGCTTGCGGGTCGCGATCCGAATGAGGTTTTCGCCAGAGACGGGCTGCTCGACGATCTGAAGAAGGCGCTTTCGGAGCGGAATCTGAACGCCGAACTGGACGAGCACCTCGATGAGGAGCAGGCCGACGGCAACGCCAATCGCCGCAATGGCCATTCGCGGAAATCGGTGCTGACGGGCACATCGAAGATGACGCTGACGATCCCGCGCGACCGTGCCGGAACCTTCGATCCGAAGCTGATCGCCAAATATCAGCGCCGCTTCCCAGACTTCGACGAGAAGATCATCTCCATGTATGCGCGCGGCATGACGGTGCGCGAGATCCGCGGCCACCTGGAGGAGCTCTACGGCATAGACGTGTCGCCGGACCTGATCTCGGCCGTCACCGACGCTGTCCTGGAGGAAGTGGCAGAGTGGCAGAATCGCCCGCTGGATGTGGTCTATCCGCTCGTCTTCTTCGATGCCATCCGGGTCAAGATCAGGGACGAGGGCTTCGTCAGGAACAAGGCCGTCTACATCGCGCTCGGCATCCTGCCGGATGGCACGAAGGAGATCCTCGGCATCTGGATCGAGCAGACCGAGGGCGCCAAGTTCTGGCTGCGCGTCGTGAACGAGTTGAAGAGTCGTGGCGTCGCCGACGTCTTGATCGCCGTCGTCGATGGCCTAAAGGGCTTTCCCGAGGCGATCAACGCCGTCTTCCCCCAAACCGTGGTTCAAACCTGCATCGTGCACCTGATCCGCCATTCCCTGGAGTTCGTGTCGTGGAAGGACCGCAAGCCCGTCGTGCCGGCGCTGCGTGCGATCTACCGGGCCAAGGACGCCGAAGCCGGCATGAAGGCCCTGGAGGAATCCGAGGCCGGCTACTGGGGCCAGCGATATCCCGCGATCACTCAGAGCTGGCGGCGCAACTGGCAGCACGTCGTGCCGTTCTTCGCCTTCCCAGAAAGCGTGCGCCGGATCATCTACACGACGGATGCAATTGAGGCGTTGAACTCCAAGCTGCGCCGCGCCGTCCGCACCCGCGGACACTTCCCGAGTGACGACGCGGCGATGAAACTGCTATATCTGGTCCTGAACCATGCGGCTGAGGAATGGAAACGACCGCCGCGCGAATGGTTCGAGGCCAAGACCCAATTCGCCGTTGTCTTCGGCGAGAGGTTCGTCAGCCAATGACGAGCCCGGCCTCGCGCACAGAATTCCTGACAGTCCCTGTCCATGTCTGCATCGACGACGCCTCGCGCGTCGCCTTCACCGACATCATGCCCGATCAGACGGCTGCCAGCGCGGTCGCCTTCCTCAAAGCGGCTGTTGCCTACTATGCCAGCCTCGGCGTCACCGTCTCGCGCGTCATGACCGACACCGGTGGGGGCGCGCAGGCGCTTACGACAGCAGCGCCCGATTCTCATAACGTTGAACCGATCGCGAATTGTAAGCATCGCCCGTCCCGCCGGGCGCTTCTGACGGACGTCCTTCGACTCAACACCTCTGGCTTTACGCCGGCCCTCTACCTCATCTTGCACGAGAAATGGACACTCGCGCCATCGTTCGCACTGCGATCGCGCAGCGAATTGGTCGACAGGATGATCGCGGACGTATGAGGGAGAAGGCGCGCATGCTGACCCGGCGCAATGCCGGTCCAGCCTCGCACCCTGTTGGCGAGCACGCCCGCCTCAAGGTAGCGGCGGATCAGCCGCAACACGCGATAGAGAAGCAGCTGCGCGATGAGGAAAGGCCAGGACTTCGAAATCGAAGTGGATGACGGCGGATGTAGCCTCGCTTCGCGGTGTCGATTCCAGCAAGGCTGTACCCCTTTGTCGAGGATAAACGCACTAGCGACGCTCCGCGTAATACGATCACGCCGCTAGGCCGCAGTCCCTAGCAGATACGGCTGGTCTCGATCTTGCGAATCTCCTCTCGGCGCCGTTCATGTGCCTCGTTGGAGGCAGCTAGCCTAATGACGTGGCAAAGGTCAAAACCGGCTTTTGCGAGCATCTTGGTAAACATGCTTCTTGCTGTCAGCCCTGGAACAACGTTGACTTCGAAGAAGTAAACACGTTGCTGCTCATCAACGATGAAGTCAAGGCGCCCGAATGTGTGGAGCCTGAAATCCCGAGCAATCTTCATGGAAATCGAGGCGATACGAGTTTGAAGCATCTCCTCCACGTCGTGGAAGTCAACAGGGACCTCTCGCTTCTTCTGATCATACCCGAGGAAGCCCGAGGGATTGTTGATCCGCGCAATCGGAAGCGGCATAATCTCATGTCGGTTTATTAACACGCCGCACGTGTACTCCGTTCCAACAATTCGCTGCTGGACCAGAAATGAAGCGTCATACGGAGCGATCCGTTCGGAATAGGAACGGAGGCCCTCCTCTGAGAGTTTGTCTGTCCACTCGGTGAGGAAGGATCCTCCGAGCGTGTTCGGTTTGAAGACACACGGGCCAGCAAGATGCCGCAGGGCTTCTGTGATGCCTGCGTCGAGATTGCCTTGGGAGACGTGGACCGTCGGAATGGGAGTCAACTCGGGGCAAAGTCGATTGGCAACTACGCCCTGCAGATACTTATCTGCAGAGAGCATGGCCGCAGTTTTGTCGCCGAAGCTACCCGGTATGTCGTGGAATTGGGCAAGAGCCTGGATTTGGCCATCCTCCCCGTCCTGGCCCAGAAGAAGTGAAAACACGAACAGGCCATCGCTCTTGAGTAGGTGAGCGAGAGAGGCGAGCGGATGCATTTCAGCGCGATTTGCGAATTCGTCGTGCCTGGGAAGGCGATCCAAGTCAAGTGCAAGCCTGAACAGTCCCCCGGATCTGGAGATGTAGTATATACGTGCCGTGGAAATATCGGCATCGGAAGCATCGTTGAGGACGTCGGCCATGTGATTGTACATCGCGATCGACACGTCATGCTCCACTGAGCGGCCGCCATATATGATCGCCAATTGCATCGTAAATTACCTTTCGGAATGAGTTGTGGGGTCAGCTTATTGTTGGGTGTGGAACACGAAGACCATCTGGATTAGTAGGGATGATGCTCCGGTTGGTGTTCTTCGCGCCTAGTCTGCTCCCGTAGGCTATAGCAAAGGGCTAACTTGGGACGTTAGCCGTTACCGCGAGGGAGAGCCCTCGCTCACCGCAAACGTCGCGGTTCCGTCATCCCTTATGCTAGCTTCGTAGAACATGCAGTCGCGACAGAATTGTCCGGGTCGAACGCCAGCACTCGCGGTTTCAGCGGCTCCGTTCAGCACGCAACAAACGAGAACCTCTCACCGTAACTCACGTGTGTGCTGATTCGGGCACCTGAAGTCGTATTCCAAATCTCAACGAATTCCAGCGGAAGAATACCCACGTCAGCGCATTGGTCTCGGTCCAGAGTTATTGACCCGTGTTAGTTCGGATCCGAGCCGGTTACAGTGGTGCCATGAAGCTTGGCCACAATGACCTTTCTCATCTACAGGTTTCCTCTTATAATTATGGATCGCCGTGCCGACGAACAACGGCAGGGGCCTAGTCGCAGAAAACGGGGGATTGATAGACGTGCCGCCATATGTCGAGGAGCAGACTTTCAGAAGGATCGGCGGCGGCATTTTCGGTGAGCGTGATCATGGGACGATTTCTCTTCAGTCCGTGACGCATTTGCTGATAACCTTGCATGTGCTGATAACCTTGCATGCAGCGTGCCAAACGAGAAACCATTTAAAAACGTCTGAGATATCCGAATCTGCTACGTTGCGCAGCCCGATATTGTCGGAAATCGGACAACACCGAACAGGGTTGAAGGCATGAAGCAGATTTTCCCGCGGAGCAATTCCGTCCACCATTCTGGGACAACGCTAGGCAACCAGTGTCTTTTGCCAGAGCCCGCTGTTCGTTCTCGATCCGACGGTCTTGCCATGCAGCAGCTTGCGGCCGGTCCGAAACTCTCGCCGCTTTTAAGCTTATCAACTAAGCTTATCAACGTCTTCGCATGCACGGGGCGAGAGAGGTTGCCTGGACATTTGCGCCAGCCCGCGAGCATCGTAGAGAAGGCGTCGATCTGTTCGTCGGCAAGCCGAGCGCAGCAGGCCGTATTGACGCAGATGAATCCGATCGCGACGGCCAAACTCTCCTGTTTGCCGCCCAGACTACTTATGCAGCTGTCCTCCAGAACCGGCCCTACCGCCTAGCGGTCATCCGCTGGATGTAAGAGATGGAGAAGTTGAACAGCGCCGACGCCCAGGCCTTCTATGACAATCACTACCGGCCGAACAACGCGGTGATGGGGTAGCAGGCGATGTCGAGCGGGAGACGGTGAAGGCGCTGGCCGAAAAGACCTATGGCGGCGTCCCGCGCGGACCGTAACCTACCGCCGCGTGTCCGCCCGTTGAACCGGAGCAGAACACCATGCGCACATTAACGCTGAGCGATGCCCGTTGCGGTGCCCTGCTTCTCCACGCATTGGGTGGTGCCGTCCTGTCGCACGGCCGAGCCTGGCGACGCCCAGGCGGTCGACCTGCTGGCCGAGATTCTCGGCGGGTTCGATCCAGCACGCGAACCGCAGCGTGCCGGGAAGTCATCTCGACGGTGCGAACTGGATGTCGCAACTGGCTACAGGAAATTGTTTGGCGGCTGCACAAACGCGCTGTGCGCTACGTTACGCCTTTCAAGCGAGGAACTCCCTGTACCGCCCATTCATGAGCGCGTGGCCGTCCTGGATGGCGTGGCGAATGCCTTCACGCGGATGATTGCGAGGATCTCGCCGGTCGGTCTGAATGCGCGGCTGCCGATCAGATTTCGGCATTTCCCGGTGTACCCCCGCAAGCGACCGTCGAGTGATTAGAGGACGAAGCGGACGCGTCGGCCACGCGCTTCCGGTGTAAACAGGGGTTTGGCAGCCGTCCGTGCGCAGCTAAAGCTCCTGATACATTCAAGTGCCCACCGCCGATGTTTCGACTGCCCGGCGGGCAAGATCGCGTCGATTTGGCGACGCACGGATTGAATAACACGCGCACCCGAAACTGGGATTTGGAGCTGTCGGTCGGAATACGGCTGCATCACGCGTAAGGAAGTCCGCGAAACAGAAAGGCCCAGCGCGACAGGTCGACGCCCGACGTGGCGGCCAGTCGGCCCGGCGAAGGATGCGCTCGATGTGCAAGTCGGTGACGGTGACAACACAGCTGAGACAGTGCGGCAGGCCGACTCGATTACGCTAGCGAAGAGCTCGCAAGTGTTGACGGCAATACCACCAGCGCCCTACGGGCGGATAGTGGAATTTCCAGGGCGAAACGGCTGCTTTCCCACATGCCCGGATCCTTGGGCGCCGTGTTCCCCTCCAACAGCACCGGAGAAGTGTCGCGGAGCATGGTCGCCCGTTCGACGGAAGCAGTTGGGCGCCCCTTCGACACGACCATCGGAACCTCGCAAGGTGATGCGGCTTGAGCTCGTCAAAGGAATGGATCTCGTACCCGCCATTGGTCGGCACGTCCCAGTCGAGCCGTGTTTGAAAACATACCACAAAGCCGCAACAATTTTATCGAAACTCTGTTGGTAACCTCCGTCATTCGAGTATCAGTGTTGAAAATTTAGATATCGAATAGAGAAGGTGCTCTTCTTGTCGAAACGCGCACGGATAGCACTTTCACGTTTGATTCCATTCACATACTGTCCTCCTAATCTTACTTCATCTCGGTCGGCGCGATTTAGGCCGAATTGGCGCAATGCTGTCGCCCGCTCGATTCCCTCCAGCGAATAGAGGAGCGGCCTTTACCCGCCGTTGCACCGGGCCGCCTTCAGGTCGCGGCAATGCGGCGACCCTGATCACCCGAGTTTCCAGAAAAAGACAATTACCCCAGCTGCCTAGGTCGAGGACCATGCGCACGAACGGGGCTGCGCGGCGGTCTGATAATCGTTGGCCTGTAGATCGCACATATCCGTGTCGAGCCGCCGTTAGTCGCGCTGTAGCGAGTGAGCGGCGTGTCGGAAGGACCACCGATGACGAAACCTGTGCATGCTGGTGGAGAAGACCCCGGATACCGATCTCCTGCGGGAGATGATCGGCTTTGCCGCCGAGCGGCTGATGGAATGGAGGCGGGCGCGGCCACCGGCGCCGCCTATGGCGAGAAGAACTCGCTGCGGCTCGCCCAGCGCAATGGCTGCCGCGACCGGGACTGGGAGACGCGGGGCCGGCAAGGTCGAGCTGCGTATCGCGAAACTTCCCGGGTTTCCTTGAGCCGCCGAATGGCCGAGAAGGCGCTGACCGCCGTCCAGGAAGCTCATATGCAACGCTTGACCCGATCGGTTGAGGACCTGGTGAAGGCCAGGGGATGAGCGGCATCTCCAGGAGCCATGTCTCGCGGCTGTGCGAGGAGATCGACGGCAAGGTGAAGGCCCTTCCTCGACGGCCGATCGACTATGGACTAATCCGACCTCAGCTCTCACAGTACCTCGCTGCTGTCCGCGCTGAAGACCAATCCGACGGACCCCGTTGCGCGGTTGCGCCTCTCATGTTCCGATAATTATCTCCCGATGCGTGATCCGGTCACCGAAGAGAACGATGAATGTGATGCCTGTACGCCAACTCGCCGAATCCTGAATAGGTCAATGGCGGGAAAAATGAGGAGCCGATTGCTCGGGTGCGGGCCGAGCTTGTCGGCCGCTCGATCGAGAGCGTCGTGTGATGGCGGAAGCTCTCCCGCGTGCAATTGGAAGACGCGTTGGTTCAGTTCCTTGTCTGCTTCCGTGAGCCGATGGTTGAGGCGAAGGTAGTCCGTCCAGGTCGGTGTGCGGAATGTCTCTGTCCATCGCAAAGACTCCTGAAGGTTGCGCTGGAGCGTCCAGTGCCGAGCACCGACGCGGCTACATGCCGGCGCTCGCGCATGAGGTCCAGGAAGCATCGACCTTTTCCACGGGTATCAGATACTCAACCTTGACAACGATGGGACCGCTACTTGGCTTCAGCTCAAGCGCAACTGCCGGGGCGTTGAAGTCCTCCGAAGGATCAGGCTCGGGACTGTCAGGAATTCTGTGCGCGAGGCCGGTCTCGTCATTGGCTGACGAACCTCTCGCCGAAGACAACGGCGAACTGGGTCTTGGCCTCGAACCATTCGCGCGGCGGTCGTTTCCATTCCTCAGCCGCATGGTTCAGGACCAGATATAGCAGTTTCATCGCCGCGTCGTCACTCGGGAAGTGTCCGCGGGTGCGGACGGCGCGGCGCAGCTTGGAGTTCAACGCCTCAATTGCATCCGTCGTGTAGATGATCCGGCGCACGCTTTCTGGGAAGGCGAAGAACGGCACGACGTGCTGCCAGTTGCGCCGCCAGCTCTGAGTGATCGCGGGATATCGCTGGCCCCAGTAGCCGGCCTCGAAGTCCTCCAGGGCCTTCATACCGGCGCCGGCGTCCTTGGCCCGGTAGATGGCCCTGAGGGTGCCATAGGCGAGAGGTCCTCCTCCCAGCTTATCGCGGACCACCAGCGGCAGCAGCGCGAGTATGGCGATGCTTGCCACGCCAAAGAGGGTTCCGCGCGCGGTCGCCGCCTTAATTTGCGATGACATCGCCGTGAAGCGCAGCCCGTCATAGATCGCCGTCCTCATCGACTCGCGCGGGAGAGGTGAGGAGTGAACCTTCCACTTGCAGCGCCATATGGTGCCCACAGGAACCAGATGGGTGAGTGTGGTTACGGCGAAAGCCGTCAGAAGTCCGAACGAGGCAACCACGATGCCGCCGAGCGCCGGGCCTACGGTCCGGGCAGTGTTGAAGCCAACGGAAAGCAGGGTGACGGCAGCGGGAACATCGCGTCGGTCCACCATATCAAAACTTCAGACAGCGAGCGCTGTCTCGACCAGACTCACCCAATAGCCGATGCCATAAGGCAGAGCTTCGTCGGTAAAATCATACTCGTTGTTATGCAGGGCAGCCGTCGGACCATTGCCGAGGAGAATGTAAGCGCCCGGCCGCGCCTCAAGCATATAGGCAAAGTCCTCCGCTCCCATGCCTGGTCTCATCTTATCGTTCACGGATGAAGACCCGACGAGTCTGCGTGCCGCCGTGATCGCCAGATTAGTCTCCTCCGTATGGTTGAAGGTAACCGGGACGGAACGAACGTACCTGAACTCCACGTCCGCGCCGAAACCACGCGCAATGCCCTGAGCGCACGCCAAAATTTCTCGTTCGGCGAAGTCTCGCAGGCCGGATGCAAGAGTCCTGACGGTTCCGGCGATTTCAACGTGATCGGGAATAACATTGTAGGCTTGAGCCGCTTTCAACTTGGTGACGGAGATCACTAGCGACTCCCTAGGATCGGTCTTGCGCGAGACCAAGGTTTGCAGGCCGAGGATGATCTGGGCTGCAATGACAACGGGATCGATGGTCCGATGCGGCGAGGACGCATGGCCGCCCCTGCCCTTCACAACAATGTCGAAGTCGTCCTGCGACCCGTCGATCGGGCCATCGCAAATGGCGAATTTGCCGACTTCTATGCCTGGCACGTTATGCATGCCAAAAACCTGGGAGATGGCGAAACGGTCCATGATTCCTTCCTGGACCATCCTAAAGCCGCCCGTCGGGAATTCTGGCTCTTCTGCCGGCTGAAAGATCAAGGCGACGCAGCCCTTGAAGTTACGGGTACTCGCCAGGTATTTCGCCGCGCCCAGCAACATGGCCGTGTGGCCGTCATGGCCGCATGCATGCATAATGCCCGGGTTTTTCGAGGACCAGGGTTTATTTGACGCCTCAGCGATTGGCAGGGCATCCATGTCCGCCCTCAATCCGATGGTCGGCCCGTCTCCGCGTTCGCCCTGAATCAAGGCGACGATGCCGGTTTCAGCAATCCCCGTTTCAATATGATTGATACCGAAGGAAGCCAGCTTCTCGGTCACAAACCTCGCTGTGTTGTGTTCCTGAAAATCGAGCTCTGGGTTTGCATGAAGATAGCGGCGCCAATTGGTTGCCTCGCGCTGCAGATCCCGGAAATTTTCAACTGTGTGCATGTCAGGCCCCAACTTAGAAATATGTGCAAGTAAGCGTCGTGCGGTATATGGCTGAGTATTTCCGCGCCGCTCTTTGGCTCGGTGAGGTACCGAACGTGGCCGTGCGCGATGACTACAAGTTTCTCGAGGTCCGCGCGCGCCATCGGCTCAAGGGCTTTCTGCCGCAGCCGCTCGTCCAGTAATCTAGTGATTGGAACACGGCTACAGGAGTCGCTAAGCGTACCGGAGCCATAGCCACCCAAATTTGTCTCGACCAAATTATTCACCTTCAGAGAATATGAACCATAGGGAAGGCAGGTTTACGCCAAAATGCGTCGGCTTTTGAAACGCGGGCCGCACAAAGCGGTGTGTTTGCAATACCATCAGCCATTTGGATGTGTGCCGGTCTGAGTTGGATCCCGGAAGGCCAGCGCATGTTTCAGGTTCTGAAGAACCAGGAGTGCTTCTTGCGGTGAATGGAAGTGGCAAACGATGCGCTTGCGCTGGACCGCGGGTTGGGCTCTAGCCCACCCACATCCCGGATGTAAACTCGAAACGCTTCCAACTCAACCTCTTGGCGCTGCCCATTTGGTGGGAACGGCGCCTGCCGCGCGAAGCACAGCAAAGCAAGCGTAATGGCCGCTCTGAACTCGTGCGGTAATTGGCGAACCGAATGAGATCGGCTGCAGGCGGAAGGTATTCCTCGACGAAGCGATTTTGCGCGGCTTCGTCAACAGAAGCGAACGCAGCCGCTCCGTCACGATCCAGTGGGCGAGACGGACAATCACAGCAAAGATAAAAGCGTGCTGTGCTTGGCGCGTAGCGGGCGCGGCGTAGATGCTCAAAACGGCGCGACAAGAATGGCATCAATGGATGTTTCCAAGCCGCTGGCGACTGCAACTTGATCTTTGTTCAAGATGATCTCCGTAAGTTTGGCGCGTAGGGGAGATCAAGATTACACATGCTATAACCGCAGTCCCCTCAAGCGGGTGGACGGCCACGTGGCCGGTGTAGGTCATGCGCTCGATGGTTCAAGCAGATCTGAGCCTGCTCGCTTGCCGGCTACCCGGACAGGGTCCATCCCAATTCCAGCATCTGTGGCAGAGTGATTGGGCTGTTCCCGGAGCTTCCCGCTACCGGGTGCGACGCAAAGCGCGCCACCACCATCTCCGCCTTCGGCGCCACATAGAGCAGCTGGCCGTGCATTCCCCGGCCAGGAAACGCGCCCAGCTCGCCGTGCGTCACCCACCACTGGCTGCGATACGTAAAGCCGGGCAGGGTCGTAGATCGGAATTTGGTGGGATCCCCGCCATTTTGCACGTCGTGTACCACGGAGGCGAGAATCAGCTGCTTGCCGTTCCACTCGCCCTCGCGTCGCATTAGAGCACGTCCTGTGATCGATGAATCGATTGTGATGTGACGGCTACGTTTTGTGCTGATTCAACATCCCTCGATGGAGGTGGACGATGGGAAGAGCATTGAGCGGTGATCTTCGGTCGCGGGTCTTGAAGGCTTCGGACGAGGGCATGTCGGCGCGGCAAGCGGCGGCGCGGTTCGGCCTGGGAGTGTCCAGCGCGATCCGCTGGATTGCGCGGGCGAAGATCGGTGAACTGGGCCCACGCCCGCAGGGCCGCCGCCGCACCTCCAGCCTCGATGCGCATGAAGCCTTCATCGTCGGGCTGATCGGGGAGCGCAAGGACATCACGCTGAACGAGGTGGTGGAGCGGCTCGTCGCCGAGCAGTCAGTGCGGATCAGCCGCAGCGCCTTGAGCGCCTGGCTTCGCGGTCACGGCTGGACATTCAAAAAAAGTCCGCGCACGCACTGGAGCAGGGTCGCCTCGACATCCTGAAGCGGCGCCGGGACTGGTTCGACGGCCAGCTCGATCTCGATCCGGCGAAGCTCGTGTTCATCGACGAGACCGGCCTCTCCACAAAGATGGCCCGCCTGCGTGGAAGAGCGCCGCGCGGCGAGCGCTGCCGGGCCGGCGTGCCGCATGGCCACTGGAAGACCACGACCTTCACCGGAGCGCTGCGGCTGACGGGCATGACTGCGCCCTTCGTCTACGACGGCGCCATGAACGGCAACGTGTTCCTGGCCTATGTCGAGCAGGTGCTGGTCCCGACATTGTCGGAGGGCGACGTAGTCGTCATGGACATGTGTGGACGCCCCCGTCAGCGCAAGAAGAATCTTATATGAAGAATGAGGAGCGTGGTCGGGTGCTGACATGTGTCCGGCCTCTGATGCGGCGTTCCACATGCCGCGGGCCCGTATGGGAGTTCGCGGAGCGGGTCCAATTCAATCTCGCGTGCTCAAGGCACGTATCCATGATCTGGTTTTCCCGATCCCGTCTCGTTGACCGTTGCGCCATACTCTCCGTTTGACCTTCTCACACTTTCGAGGCCTTCCGGCCGAGCGGAACTAACCCGCCACCGCCGGAGCCCGATAGGTTCCGCCTTTCGCCATCAATGCCCAGACGATGCGTGCCGTCTTGTTGGCAAGCGCGACGATCACCAACATGGGCGGCTTACGGTCCAGCATGCGCATGAGCCATGGGTCCGCAGATTTCCCCTTCCGCATCGCCCAGCGCACGGCAGCGCTGGCCCCTATAATGAGCAGGCGGCGCAGAGTTCGTTCGCCCATGCGGGACGTCTCGCCAAGCTTCTGCTTCCCGCCCGTGGAACGCTGCAACGGAGTGAGCCCCAGCCAGGCCGCAAAATCACGCCCCCTTTTGAAGGTCTGAGCCGACGGAGCCAGAGCGGCGAGAGCAGTCGCGGTGATCGATCCTATCCCCGGGATAGTCATCAGTCGTTTCGATTCCGCGTCCTCCCTGGCGCGCCGGGCGATCTCGCGGTCGAGCACAGCCACCCTCTCATCCAGCGAGCGCAACTGTTCCACGAACAGACACAGGATCGGACGGGCGGCCTCTGGGATGGCGGAGCCATGA